>NZ_BAAAPH010000004.1:53418-244881 GCF_039531045.1 Kribbella hippodromi
CGCCGCCCCGGTCGCGGTCCCGCTCCCAGCCGCGGTCCCGGTCGCCGCCCCGGTCGCGGTCCCGCTCCCAGCCGCGGTCCCGGTCGCCGCCCCGGTCCCGGTCCCGATCGCCGCCCCGCTCGCCGTCGCCGTCGCCGTCGCCGTCGCCGTCGGGAGCTTGTACGTTCTCGACGAGAGCCGCGAGCTGCCTGGTCACGGTGCCCCAGCCATCGGCGAACCCCAGCTCGGCGTGCCGGCCGCGGCTGACCGGATCGCCGTGCCGCGCGATCATCCGGTAGTCGGTGCCATCAGCGTGCTCAGCAAGGACGACCTCGACCGTTACCGCGATCGGCTGCGGATCAGCGGGCCGCCAGTCGCTGGCGATCGCGTTCGTGAACGCGATCCGCTCCAGCTCGTCCGCGGCCAGCACCACCGCGTCGAGATGCGGCTCGAACTGCGTACCGTCAGCGCTGATCCGCGAGATCAGCGCACCGCCCGGCCGCAGATCCAGCCGCTCAACCCGGCAGACCGCGGGCGCCGGCACCCACCACTGCGCCAACTGCGCCGGATCGCTCCACGCCGCCCACACGGTCCTATGTGGGGCGCGGATGACCCGCTCCACCACCAGATCCAGCTCCGGATCGAACTCTCCGCGACTCACAAGCCCTCCCCCTTCTGTTGCTGCTGCTCAGTCCGCCCGATCCGCTCGGCTTGCTCGGCTTGCTCGACTTGCTCGACTTGCTCGACTTGCTCGACTTGCTCGACTTGCTCGGCTTGCTCGGCGACGAAGCGTTCCAGGCGGTCGGTGCGGTCTTCCCAGATCCGGCGCTGTTCGGCCAGCCAGTCGTCGACCAGCGCGAGCCGCTCCCGGTTCAGTACGCAGGTACGCACCCGACCGGTCTTGACGGTCCGGATCAGCCCGTTCGACTCCAGCGTCCGGACGTGCTTCATGAACGACGGCAACGTGATCGGGAACTCCGCCGCGAGCTCGCCGACGCTCGTCGGTCCACACCCGAGCCGCCGGATCACGCTCCGCCGGGTCGGATCGGCGAGCGCGACGAACACCCCATCAACTTCCGCCGAATACTGTGCCATGAAGCTAAGTATTGACCGGACCCAATACTTAGCGCAAGGGCTAACTGTCGGCACCTCGGTGAGCTGCCGGAGAGCGCTACCAACTACAACGGCCTGCCGACCGAGCGCCGCGTGCAACGCGAAGGACCCCGCCTCCGGTGAACGGAAGACGGGGCCCTCGGCCACGCTCTGGGTCGTGCTGAGTCGTGCGCCGGGTCAGTCGCGGGTGAGCTTGCGGTGCGTGACCCGGTGCGGGCGGGCCGCCTCCGGGCCCAGGCGCTCGACCTTATTCGCCTCGTAGGACGCGAAGTTGCCCTCGAACCAGAACCACTTGGCCGGGTCGTCGTCGCTGCCCTCCCAGGCCAGGATGTGCGTCGCCACCCGGTCCAGGAACCACCGGTCGTGGGAGACCACCACGGCACAGCCCGGGAACTCGAGCAGCGCGTCCTCCAGCGACTGCAGGGTCTCGACGTCCAGGTCGTTGGTCGGCTCGTCGAGGAGCAGCAGGTTGCCGCCCATTTTCAGCGTCAGCGCCAGGTTCAGCCGGTTCCGCTCACCACCGGACAGTACGCCGGTCGGCTTCTGCTGATCCGGCCCCTTGAAGCCGAACGAGGCCACGTACGCCCGGCTCGGCATCTCGAAGTTCGCGACCTTGATGAAGTCGAGCTCGTCCGAGACCATCTGCCAGACGGTCTTCTTCGGGTCCAGGCCGCCGCGCGACTGGTCGACGTACGAGATCTTCACCGTCTCGCCGAGCTTCAGCGTGCCCGCGTCCGGCTGCTCCTCGCCGACGATCATCCGGAACAGCGTCGACTTGCCGACACCGTTCGGGCCGACGATGCCGACGATGCCGGCCCGGGGCAGCGAGAAGCTCAGGCCGTCGATCAGCTTGCGGTCGCCGAAGCCCTTCTCCAGCTTGGAAACCTCGAGCACCGTGCTGCCCAGCCGCGGACCGGCGGGGATGTTGATCTCGTCGATGTCCAGCTTCCTGGACCGCTCGGCCTCGGCCGCGAGCTCCTCGTAGCGGGCCAGCCGGGACTTGCTCTTGGTCTGCCGGGCCTTCGCGTTCGACCGGACCCACTCGAGCTCGCGCTCCAGGATCTTCTGCCGCTTCGCGTCCTTCTGGCCTTCGACCACCAGCCGCTGCTGCTTGGTCTCCAGGTACTTCGAGTAGTTGCCCTCGTAGCCGTACGTCCGGCCGCGGTCGAGCTCCATGATCCACTCGGCGACGTTGTCCAGGAAGTACCGGTCGTGGGTGATCGCCATTACGGCGCCCGGGTACTTCTGCAGGTGCTGCTCCAGCCAGAGCACGGACTCGGCGTCCAGGTGGTTGGTGGGCTCGTCGAGCAGCAGCAGATCGGGCTGCTGCAGCAGCAGCTTGCAGAGCGCGACCCGGCGGCGCTCACCACCGGAGAGGTTGTCGACGATCACGTCCGGCGGCGGGCAGCGCAGCGCGTCCATCGCCTGCTCGAGCTGAGCATCGACGTCCCAGGCGTTGCGGTGGTCGAGCTCGGTCTGCAGGTCGCCCATCTCGGCCAGCAGCGAGTCGTAGTCGGCGTCCGGGTCGGCCAGCTCGGCGGAGATCTCATTGAAGCGGTCGAGCTTCTGCTTGGTGTCGCCGACCCCTTCCTGAACGTTCTCCAACACCGTCTTGCCCTCGGTCAGCGGCGGCTCCTGGAGCAGGATCCCGACCGTCGCGCCCTCGGCCAGCCGGGCCTCACCGTTGGAGGGCTGGTCCAGCCCCGCCATGATCTTGAACAGCGAGGACTTGCCGGTGCCGTTCGGCCCGACCACGCCGATCTTCACGCCGGTGAGGAAGTTGACCGAGACGTTGTCGAGAACGACCTTGTCGCCGTGCGCCTTCCGGACGTTGCGAAGCGTGTAGATGAATTCCGCCATACCCAGAGCCTATGTGCTGGACCGGGACGTTTCCCAACCCGGCCACCGGAGTTGTCCACAGCCGGCCGGTTCGCGGCTCCGCCCGGCCGCCGATCGGTGCATCTTCTCCGCTGACAGCGGACCGTACCGATCGGAAGGCGGCACGAACATGAGCCACGGCGACACGTACCTGACAGTTCTCGGCTGGGTCGGCAGCGACCCTGATTTCAAGGAGTACCGGAAGAACGCGCAGACGACTTTCCGGCTCGGATCGACCCCACGCCAGTTCGACAAGGTCGTGGGCGACTACGTCGACAAGGCCACCACCTGGTACACGGTGCAGTGCTGGCGAAACCTGGCCCGGAACACGTTCGAGTCCATCCGGCGCGGCCAGCCACTGATCGTCACCGGCCGGCTCCGGACGCACGAGTGGACCGACGACGCCGGTGAGCAGCACAGCCGCGTCATTCTCGAGGCGTTCTCGGTCGGCCACGACCTCGGCCGGGGCACGGCCGCCTTCACCAAGAGCACCGCCCGCCCGGAGGCGCAGGCCTTCGCCCAGACCGATTCCGAAGCCGCGCCGGCCGAAACGACCGCGGCACCGTTCCCACCGGACGAGTACTCGGTCCCGCCCCTGCCCTTGACCGCGACCGCCGATCCCGAGGTGCGAGCGGCATGATTACCTCAATCTTGACTTATATAAGCGCTGCCCGGCATTCTGTGGTCGATCCCAGCAACCGAGCAGAAGAGGGAACCCTCCGTGATCGACATCCTCGAGCACCTGAACGCGGTCCAGCGCGAGGTCAGCCGGACCGGCGAGACCGTGACGGTGCTGATGCGCCGCTCGTACCAGGCGGAGCCGGCCGAGCTGTGGGACGCGCTGACCGACCCGGAGCGGATGCGACGCTGGTTCTGGCCGGTGACCGGCGACTTCCGGGTCGGCGGCACCTTCCAGCTGCAGGACATGGCCGGCGGCGAGATCCTCGAGTGCGAGCCGCCACAGCGGTTCAAAGTGACCTTCGGTGCGCCGAACAGTCTGCTGGAGCTCCGGCTCCTGCCCGGCTCGGGCTCGTCCACCGAGCTCGAGCTCGAACACTCGATGAGCGAGGCCCCGGCGCCCGGCGGCGCCGACGCGCTCTGGGTCGGCCCGGGCTGGGACGGCGGTCTGCTCGGTCTCGCTCTGTACGTGACCGGCGCGCTGCCCGCGGACGCCGATCCGGTGCAGATGGCCGACTCCGCCGAGGTGATCAGGTACAACGAGCTGTCCGTGCGCGCCTGGATCGAGGCAATCCGCTCCTCGGACACCAACACCCCGGAAGCCGACCTCACCGAGGCAGCGAAGATCTCGATGGCACAGTTCGCGCCCGACGCCACGCTCTGACCCTGTCTGTTCGTGCGAGCGCGCGCCCGGCTGTACCAGGGCGCGCGCTCCGCCGTACGCCGACCGGCCTACTGACGGGCGATCGCGAGGCTGTCGCGACAGATGGTGTACGCGGCCAGCTCCTCGCGGGCCGGCTGCACAACGTGGCTGTCGGCAACTTTCTCGAGCTCGGCCCGCAGCGCCTTGGCTACCTGCCGCGAGCGTCGCTGCGCTCCGTTGGTCGCGAACACCCGGCAGACGAACGACAAGGCCAAACCGAGCACGGCCCCGCCGACCAGCATCACCCAGGCGTAGGGGATGCCGTTCCACTCCGGCCGCGGCGGATCGTTCAGCTTGGCGATCCGGGCCACCAGCAGGGCGATCAGCCAGGCGGCCCCGCCGAGCGTGATCAGGAACAACAGCCACTGCACGATCCGGGCGACGTTCCACCAGCCGGGATTGTTGGCCACACCAAGGTCTGTCCGCGCGACCGCCTGGTCGAGCTCGTCGCCGAGGGACTCCTCGCGGCGCCGGATCGTCGACCGCACCGAGTCCGCCCACGGACGGGACAGCCCGGCAGCGGCCTTGGTGGTGATGGTGCGGACCGCGGCATCCATCCGCGCCCGCTGCACCGGAGTTGCCGACGGCAACGAGGAGCGAGCGATCGCCACCTCGTTGGATGCGGACTTGCGCAGCGCCTTGCCTTGTTCGCGGGACACCTGGTCGCCGTGCAGCCGGCGCAACGGGTCCGGCCGGAACCGTCCGACCCACTTGGTCAGCGGCCAGCCCGTCGCGGCACTTGCCCGCTGCAGGTAGGACCGGCGGACGGCATCCGACACCACCGTCAGCCCGCTGGCGTCGGAGAGCGCGTCGACCAGCTCGGTGACATCGGCCTCGGCCACCTCCGGCGTCTTGGCGTTGCCGCACTGGCTCGCCATCCGGTCCGCGACCCGGTCGACATCGGCCGACAACCGCTCCCGGGCGGAGCGCTTGTTGCTGACCCGCTTGACCAGAAGGGATCGCACCTCCTCCAGGCCGTCACCGCTGACGGCCGAGGTCGCGACGACCGTCGGTGACTTCAGACCGTCGGACTTGAGCAGCTTCTCGAGGTCCTCGAGGCAGCTCTTCTGCTGGTCCGGCGTCAGCTTGTCGATGTGGTTCAGCGCGAACACCATCACCCCGGAATGCGAGGCGAACGGTTTGATGTACCGGTTGTGCAGCGCCGCATCGGCGTACTTCTGCGGATCGACCACCCACACCAGCAAGTCGACCAGCTCGACCAGCCGGTCGACGATCAGGCGGTGCTCCACCTCGGTCGAGTCGTGGTCGGGCAGGTCCAGCAGGACCAGGCCGTCCAGGTCCTCGGAGTGCGCGTCCTCGAGCGAGCTCCGGTGCTGCACCTGGTGCCGGCGCGGGATGCCCAGCCAGCTCAGCACCTCACCGGCGGGTTCGTCACCCCAGACGCAGGCGAGCGGCATCGAGCTCGTCGGCCGGCGGGTTCCGATCGCCGCCAGGTCGAGACCGGTCAACGCGTTGAACAGGGACGACTTGCCCGACCCGGTGGCACCGGCCAGGGCGACCACCGTCAGGTCGCCCGACATGCGCAGCCGCTGCCCGGCGCGATCCACGATCTGCCCGGCCTCGGTGAGTACCACCGGGTCCAGCCGGCCATCGCCGGCCTTCGCGGCGGCTTCGATCGCGTCGATCTTCTTCAGGACATCGGTCTCGCCCCGGGCCGGGGTCTCGACCGTATCCACTGTTTCCGTCACGTGCAGTCCTCCACCGCGCGCGCGGCCTCCGTCAGGTGCCTGGCCGTGTCGGCATCGACCGGATGCTGGTCGAGGACTGCCAGGTAGCGGGCGAATTCGGCATCCATCAGGGCATGAACCTTACCGTCAAGGTCGTCCCGCGCCTTGCCGACCATGCCCTGAACCGCCTTGTCGCCGAAAACAGCGTCCAGCAGCCGCTGCCCGACCACCGCGCTGCCGGCTCCCGCGCTCGCCTCCGCGCCCTTCGGAATCCCTGCCCTGCTGGCGAAAACCACCACCATCAACGAAAGGCCGAGACCATTCACCCCGTACTCCAGGATGCGCGCGGTCGACTTCTTGTCGGCGCCTTCGCCGCGCACCAGCTCGAGAACGAACTCCTGCCACTCCCGGACCGCACGGCTCGCGGCCGCCGGGAAGTCCGCCGACATCGCACCGAGCGGCGTCTCGCTCGCCGCCAGCAGCTGCCGCCCCGGCGCGGTCCCTTGCCAGATCTTCTCGGCCCGTTCAGCCGCCTCGGCCGCCTGTTCCCGCAGCAACGACTCCACACCAGACTGGATCGCGTCACTCACGTCCCGCGTCTCGGCCGGCTTGTTGCCGAGCGAGCTCTTCAAGCGATCGCGCAAGCGGCCCGAGCCCGACTGCAGCCCCTTCAGCAGTTCACCGCTCCCGACGAACTCCTGCCACCGCGCCAGCACCTCGCCACGCAGCAACGTACCGTCCTGGCACGCCTTCGCGACGTCCTTCACACCCTGGTCGTAGGCGGCCTCGACCGACGATCGCAGCTCGAGCGCCGTATCGGCTTGCGCCTTGACCGCAGTCGCGAACGGCGGCGCCTTCTTCACCATCGCGGTCACCGCACCCTGCAGAGTCCGGCGCACCACGGCGGCCCGTGCCTCCGCGTCGGCGGCCAGGTCGACCAGCCAGTCCTTGATCGAGGCAACGGCCGCGTCCGGCAACATCCCGTTGCCGTCGACAACGGTCTCCTGGATCGAGAACAACGGCGAGTCACCCAGCCCGCGCTCGAGCAGCATCTGCGCGAGGTGCCCGGTGATGTCGTCGATGGTCTCGCCCGGCGCCCGATCGAGTACGACCGCGACCGCCGTGCTTCGGTCGGACGCACTCTGCAGGAACTCCCACGGCACCGCATCCGAGTACCGCGCAGCTGTCGTCACGAACAACCACAGATCGGCCGCTGCCAGCAGCTGGGTGGCGAGATCCCGGTTCGCCTCGACCACCGAGTCGATGTCCGGCGCATCCAGGATCGCCAGCCCCCGCGGAACGGTGTCCGCGGCAACCAACCGCAACTGCCCCGCGTCCTCCATCCCACCCGGCTCGTCCGCGGCAGTCCGCGTCATCCCCGGCAGCACCCGGTCGCCCACGAACCAGTCCGCATCCGCCGGATGGTGAATCAGCACCGGCGACCGGGTAGTAGGCCGCAACACCCCCGGCTCACTGACAACCTTCCCGATCACCGTGTTGACCAGCGTCGACTTCCCGGCCCCGGTCGACCCACCCACCACAGCCAGAACCGGAGCCTCAAGCTGCACCAACCGAGGCAACAAGTAGTCGTCCAGCTGATCCAGCATCGCCTTCTGCTGCTGCCGAGCCTCATCAGCTCCCACAACTTCCAACGGCAGCCGACTCCCCGCCAACACCCCCCGCAATTTCATCAAGGCGGTAATCAAAGCCATAGCAGCCTGCTCAGCCACCAACTGAGCCGCTAACTCTTCCTCACTAACCTCCCGCTGCCCCCCACCACCCACAGACTCCACGTGACCGGCAGTTTCCGCACCACCCGCTGACTCCACGTGACCCGCAGACTCCGCAGACTTCACGTCCCCCGCAGACCCCGCACCACCCGCAGACTCCGCGTGACCCGCAGACTCCGCGTGACCCGCAGTCTCCGCAGTACCAGCAGACTTCACGTCACCCGCAGACTCCGCAGCACCCGTGGTCTCCGCAGCATCCCCGGCCTGCACACCACTCCCCGCGCCCGCACCTTCTGCACCCCCGGACGCAGCACGCTCATCCCCCACACCCACACCACCGCCGACGCCGCCCGAGCCTTCAACCCGGTCGCCCCCCTCAGCCCCGCCGACCTCGGCACCGCCAGCACCCTCGGCACCCTCGACACCGCCAGCGCCCTCGGAGCCACCCACATCAGCAGCCCCCGCGCGCGCATCACCCACCTGCGCCGAACCCGCCTCAGCACCCGCCACGCCCGCATCATCCGCGTCAGCACTCACCGCATCGGCATCATGCGCATCTACCGTCCCCGCGTCAGCACTCCCCGCGTGCACACCATCCGCGTGCGCACGCTCCGCCGCGTCGGCGTCATCTGCATCCGCCGTACCCGCGTCGCTGGTCCCCGCCTTCGCACCATCCGCACGCGCATCATCCGCGTCAGCACCCACCGCGTCGGCACCAGCTACAGCTGCCGTACCCGCATCAGCAGTCCCCGAGTGCGCATCATCCGTACGCGCAACACCCGCGTCAGCACCCGCCACGCCAGCATCATCCGCACCTGCCGTCGCCGCGTCAGCACTCGGTGTGCCGGCGTCATCTGCATCTGCCGTCTCCGCGTTAGCAGCCCGCGCCTGCGCATCATCTGCACGCGTCGTACCCGCGTCAGAGGTTCTGGTGTCGGCGTCGTCCGCGTGCGGTGTTCCCGCGTCTGCGGTCTGAGCGTGCGCATCGTCCGCGGGCGGCTGGCCGGCGTCCGCAGCCTCGTTGCGCGGGGCATCAGGTGTACCCGCGTCGTCTGCGTCAGTGGGTGCGACGCTCGCGTCGGATGAAGCGCTGGCGTCGGGTGCATCCGCGTACGACGTGTCCGCGTCTGATCCGCCTGCTTGTGTTGTGTCCGCGTGTGCTGTCTTGGCGTCTGCAGTCTCGGCAGGTGTCGCGTCCGGAGGTGCCGGGTCGGAGTGGTTCGCCGCGGTGTCGGGTGTGCCGGAGGTGTTAGCTGGCTGCTTCGGGAGGCCGACGATTATGTTGCCGAACTCCAAGGGGAAGCCGTCTGGAGAGTCGTCCGGCTCATACACGGTGCCGACGGCCGGTCGCGTGGGTTCCTGCGGCGCCGAGGCCTCGGGCACCGACGGGGCGTCCTCTGGAGCGGCTTTGTCAGAGGTCTCAGGCGTACGACCGTCCTCAGAACCTGCGTCGTGCGTGTCGGCGGTTGCTGACGTGGCGTCGCTGGTTCGTGCCGAGGTCGCGCTGATTGATGCCGAGGTGTCGCCGGTGGGTTCAGCGGGGTCAGCGGTTGGTGACGTGGCGTCGGCGCCTGCTGACGTGGTCTCGCTGGTTGGCGGCGAGGGGTCGGCGGCTGGTTCGGTGGGGGCGGCGGTGGTTGTAGCTGGGTCGTCGGTAGGGGTCGCGCGAGGCTGGTCGCCGCCGTCGGAAGCTGCCGTGGGCCGCTCGGTCGAGTCAGCTGCCGCAGGTGCGGTCGAGTCAGCTGCCGCAGGCGCGGTCGAGTCAGCTGCCGCAGGCGCGGTTGACGCGGTTCCCGCGGGCTCGGTTGACGTGGTTGCAGCGTGACCGGTTGGCGTGGGCTCGGTTGAGTCAGCTGCTGCGCCCGCGGTCGAGTCAGCTGCCGCGGGCGCGGTTGACGCGGTTGCAGCAGGCTCGTTCGCGTCAGCTGCCCCGGGCTTGGTTGAGGCGGTTGGTGGGGCCTCGGTTGGGGCGGCCGACGTGGGCTCGGGTGAGGGTGTGGGGGGCTGGGTGGTGGGTTCTGGGGTGGGGGCCGCGTCGGGGGTGGTTTTGCGGCGGCGGCGGCGCCAGAAGCCTTTGGGTTTGGGGGGTGATTGGGCGATCAGGTTCGCCAGCTCCTGGGCAGGCTGATCCTGGCCCGGAACTCGCGGTTCCGGACCTTCACCAGCTGCTGGCCTGGGATCAGCCACGGTGTCCGCCCACGAGCACAGAGTGCCCGGTCGGACAGCGCAGAAGCAAAGTCATCGTCATCCCCGTTTGGCGGCGTGGACGGGTGGCATCACTGCGGTGGTGGATACGGACCGTATCCTCCCGGTGGTCCTTGGCGGTCAGGGGGCCCCGGCGGGTAACCGGGCTGACCGGATGAGTGGTCGGGTTGAGCCGATGGATACCCCGGCTGAGCGGGCGGGTAACCGTCCTGCGAACTGGCGGCATCCTGCGGGCGCGGGTTCGGGGATGTACTCGCCGGTGCTCCGGACCCAGGGGGCGTTTGGTCCGGTCCCGGCTGCCCTGCACCGGAGGCGCCGGACTGCTGTCCAGGCGCGCCGGGGTACTGCTGGCCGGGACCTGCCGCGTACGGCTGGCCGCCGGCGCCTGGGCCAGGCGCGTACTGCTGCCCGGGGCCCGCCGCGTACTGCTGGCCAGCGATGCCCGGTTGCTGTCCAGGGGCTGCCGTGTACTGGCCGGGGGCGCCGGCGTACTGGGGGGCGGCTTGGGCGAAGGCGGGCATGGGTGGGAAGGGGACCGTCGGGCGGCGCTCGCGGAGTTCGTCGAGGAGCTGTTTTTCGGTCTGCAGGGCTTCGGGACCGATCACCTGGCGGACGATCTTGTCGCGGAGGTACGCGAGCTCGGTCGCGTTGTGCTGGAACGCCTTCGCGGCAGCCTCGGCCTGAGGCCCGTACCGGCGAGCGTTCTGGCGCAGGGCCTTTCGGCCACGGAGAGTCGCGATCAGGGGTACGTCCTGTGGTACCAGCCAGCCGAACCGGACATAGTCGTACAACCGGGACGCGATCATCTGTCCTTCCCGCGATCGCATCACCAGCGCGAAGACCACCAGGCAGATGAAGAGCGGGACCATCAAGCACAGGTACGCGACGATGAACCCGCCGCCGCCCGCCCAGCTCGCCGAGGCGTTCCACGCGGCGTGCGCGAGGACGGCGGCCAGGTAACCGACCACAGGGGCGAGGAAGCGTACGACGGTACTTCGATGCCGGATCGCCACGCCGATGCCGATCGCGGTGAACGATGTGAAGAGTGGATGCGCGAACGGTGAGATCACGCCGCGGATGATGAACAGCGCGAACGCGCCGCGCAGTCCGGCGTCGCTGCCGGCCTCCTCGGAGAGCGTGTTGAAGACGCGGCCGTAGTACAGGATGTTCTCGGTGAAGGCGAAGCCGACGCCGACCATTCCCGCGTACACGAGGCCGTCGATGATGCCGTCGAACTCCTTGCGCCGGAGCAGCGCGAGCAGCAGGATCACGGAGCCCTTGGCGAACTCCTCCACCGGCGGCGCGACGAATACGGCGGAGCGGTCGCCGCCGACGCCGGTCTCGGCCAGCCGGTGCGAGACCTCGGTGTTGATGAAGATCGCGGCCAGGGTCGCGATGAAGGCACCCCAGCAGAGCGCGAAGACGATGTACCTGGTCGGCTCGGGTTCGTAGCGGTCCAGCCAGAGGTACAGGGCGATCACCGGGATCACCGGGACGAACGCGAACACCAGGCCCCAGGTGAAACCACCCGCGCCGGTCGACTTGGCGACGATGCCGAAGATCACCAGGCCCGCGATCGCGAATACGACCGCGATCACGATGCCGATCAGGACGCCCTGGTTGCGCCGCTGACCGGGTACCGGATGGTTCCCGAGCACGTTCGGCCGCGGGTACGGCCCGCTGGACGTGTACGCCGACCCCGCCGCGGGTTGCGGCGGACCTGCCGGGCCTGGTGAGGGGTAACTCATGCCCGCAGCCTAGTTGGGGTGCCGATTCATCGGCAGGACCACCCACTCAGCGTTACCTGGATGGAACGACAGCCCTGTACTTCGCCCCGCCGCGAACCGCCGCGATCGGGAACCCAGAGGCGCGATCCCCCGGCTATCTGAGAGACTCTCCCTGCCATACGCCCCCGTAGCTCAGCTGGATAGAGCGTCGGACTTCTAATCCGTTGGTCGCAGGTTCGAGTCCTGCCGGGGGCGCACAGCCGCTCGAAGATACGTTCGAGCCACCCCTTCGGCGGTCCGGGCCGGCTGGTAGAGTTCCGGTCGTGGAGATCGAGGTCGACAGAGGCTAGCCGCCGAACTGCCGGTGGCCTTCCTTCCCGTGCGGGTGCCTTCGCACCCCAGGAAATGACCGTTCACCCCGGTGAACGACCGCTCTGATCGAGCGGAGCCGGCACGTTCGCGTTGCAGCGAACCTGTCCTGTACGCATGCCCGCGGGCGTGCGCCTCGAATGCCCGGTTCCGGACCACCGGCCGGGCAGAAAGCAGTGAGATGTCCACGAAATCTTCGGTCGTGCTGCGCGACCTGACCTTCGAGTGGCCGGACGGCGTTGTCGCGCTGGATCGGCTGAACGGCACCATCGGCACCGGACGGACCGGTCTGATCGGGCGCAATGGCGCCGGCAAGTCCACGTTGCTGCGGCTGATCGCCGGCGTGCTGCGGCCGGCTTCCGGGCAGATCGAGGCTGACGGCGAGGTCGGGTACCTGCCGCAGACCCTGACCCTTCGGCACGACGCCACCATCGCCGAGTTGCTCGGGATCGCCCGGATCGTCGCGGCGATCGGGGCGGTCGAGGCGGGCGATGCCGACGTACGCCACTTCGATGCCATTGGCGACGACTGGGATATCGAGGCCCGTGCCGGTGAGGCACTGGGTCAGCTCGGGTTCTCGGCCGGCGACCTGGACCGCCGGGTGGCCGAGGTGTCCGGTGGCGAGGCGATGCTGATCGCGATCACCGGGCTCCGGGTACGGCGTACGCCGATCACCTTGCTGGACGAACCGACCAACAACCTCGACCGGCAGACCCGCGCGAAGCTGGCCGGGTTCGTGGATCAGTGGCCTGGGACGCTGGTCGTAGTCAGTCACGACCTGGAGCTGCTCGAGCACATGGACAGCACCACCGAGTTGTACGGCGGCACGCTCGACACGTACGGCGGTCCGTACAGCGCGTGGAAGGAACACCGCGAGCAGACCCAAGCAGCGGCTGTCCAAGCCGCGCGGTCTGCCCAGCAGGCACTGAAGGTCGAGAAGCGGCAGCGGGTGGAAGCGGAGACGAAGCTTGCTCGCCGGGAGCGCACCGCCAAGAAGACCCAGCAGCAGGGCGGCATCCCGAAGATCCTGGCCGGGAACCGCGCAAGCAAGGCACAGGCCTCCGCCGGCGCGATGCGTTCCACTCTCGACGACAAAGTGCAGGCGGCCCAGGCGGCTGTCGACGCGGCAGACGCCCGCGTACGCCAGGACGAGCACATCAACCTCGTACTGCCTGATCCGGATGTACCGCGCGGCCGGCGCATTGCGGAGCTGTACGACGCCGATCGCACTGTTGTCGTACAGGGTCCAGAGCGGATCGCGCTTGTCGGTGCAAACGGCAGTGGGAAGTCCACTCTGATCAATCAGCTCATCAACCGCACCCCACCGCTACCCGACCGCCCGCACGGCCGCCTGCTGACTGAACTGGTTGGGCACCTCCCCCAGCGCCTCGACGGACTGGACGAGGACGCCAGTGCGCTGGCCAACGTGCAGCAGGTCGCGCCCGGCACACCACCTGGCACCATCCGCAACCAGCTGGCACGTCTACTGCTCCGCGGCGACAGTCCGGATCGCCCAGTACACACTCTGTCGGGTGGGGAGCGCTTCCGCGTCTCGCTGGCTCGCCTGTTGCTCGCGGACCCACCGGCGCAGTTGCTCGTACTCGACGAGCCTACGAACAACCTGGACATCGCCAGCGTGGAGCAGCTCGCGGAAGCACTCGATGCGTACAGAGGTGCATTGCTGGTCGTCAGCCACGACGTCGCGTTCTTGCAGCGCATTGGCGTGGACACCGTCATCGAGCTGGACAGTGACGGGCGTATGCACCAGCGGCGTGAGTTGGAGGAGTGATCCTCTCAGGGAGTTCCTAGCGACTTCTCAGTTGGTTCTCGGGGCTATCCGGCAACCTGGTTCGTCCAACCGGTACGTAGGGGTGCTGGAAGGACCGATGCCGTGCATTCAGGAATCATTGAAGGAGTACTACGGGGACGGGAGCTGCGCTACGCGCTGGATGCGGTCGTAGTGCTGGCTGGGATACCAGGGGCTGGGAAGAGCACGTTCCTGCGCCGGGTGTTCACCGGTGGCGAACCGGTGCGGGTCTTCGACTCGGCGCAGGTCCGTGACCGGTGGAGACCGGTGCTCGGCGTGCTCCCGTACGCACTGTGGCGACCGCTGGTGCATTTTGTGTACTACCTGACGCTCCTCGCCGCGATGCGCCGCGGACAGGGACCGATCGTGATCCACGACTGCGCCACCCGGCCGTGGGCGCGCCGCCTGATCGGATGGCGTGCCCGCCAGGCCGGTCTGCCGCTGCATCTGATCCTGCTGGACGTGCCCGGTGACGTGGCTCGTTCGGGGCAGTGGGCGCGCGGCAGAGTCGTCCGGTCGGCCAGCATGGCGAAGCACTGCCGAAGATGGCCCGAGCTGGCCGCGAAGGCGGCCGACGACCCTGGAGCCGTCGTGCCGGGTGCCCGGTCGGCGATCGTGCTGAGCCGGCCGGAGGCCGATCAGATCGGCCGGATCAGCTTCGGTTGCGGAAATGTCGGTGGCACCTGATTGACTCTTCCCTCTCGATCGGTAGGAGTGGGAATGAAGGTTCGGGTCGCGCGTGAGGTGCTGGCCGAGGCAGTCGGATGGGTCGCGCGCGGGTTGCCGAGCCGACCCAGTGTGCCGATTCTGGCCGGGATGGTGGTCGAAGCGGCGGACGGGCAGGTGACGCTGTCCGGGTTCGACTACGAGAGTTCGGCGCAGGTGAGCGTGCCGGCCGAGGTGGCCGACGAGGGCCGGGCGCTGGTGTCGGGGCGGCTGCTGTCGGACATCTGCCGGAGCATGCCGCGGGACTCGGTGGACCTAAGCGGCGAGGCGGCGCGGGTCCACGTGAGCAGCGGCTCGGCGCGGTTCGTGCTGCACACGCTGCCGCTCGACGAGTACCCGCCGCTGCCGGAGGTGCCGGCCGCGAGCGGCGTGGTCGACGGTGAAGCTTTCGCGCGAGCGGTGATGCAGGTGGTGAGCGCGGCCGGGCGGGACGACACGCTGCCGGTCTTCACCGGCATCCGGCTGGAGATCCGCGGGTCGACCATCGCCCTGCTCGCCACCGATCGGTACCGGCTCGGCGTCCGGACGCTGCCCTGGCAGCCGGTGGACGCCGGCGCCGAGGCCAACGCGCTGGTCCCGGCGAAGCTGCTCGCGGAGGTCGCGAAGGCGATGTCCGGCGGCGAGCTGACCCTCGCGCTCGGTTCAACCCGCACAGGGGACGGGTTGATCGGGTTCGAGGGTGGCGGGCGGCATGCGACCAGCCGGCTGATCGACGGCGAGTTCCCCAAGGTGCGCAGTCTGATCCCGACCGAGAGCACGATCACCACCACGGTCGCCGTGGACACGGCCGCGCTGGTCGAGGCGGTCAAGCGGGTGGCGCTGGTGGCGGAGCGATCGGCGCCGGTCCGGATCACCTTCGAGGACGGTGTTGCGACGCTCGATGCCGGCAACGGCGAGGAAGCGCAGGCCTCGGAAGCGGTCGAGGTCACGACCACCGGCGAGCCGATCGTCGCCGGGTTCAACGCCGGCTACTTGCTCGACGGTCTCGCGTCACTGGGCACGCCGATCGCCCATTTCGCCTTCACCCAGCCGACCAGACCGGCGAACCTGACCGGCATCAGCGAGCCCGGTGAAACCCCCTCCCCCGACTCGGCATACATCCTGATGCCGATGCGCCTGCCAACCTGAGCCAACTATGGACGAGGAACCGCCCGAGCCCACTGTGAACGAAGAGCTGTCCAAGCCGGCCGTGAACGAACAGCCGTCCGGGCCGGCCGTGGACGAGGAACTGCCCGGGCTGACCGTGGACGGAGAGCTGACCGGGCCGGCTGTGGACGAGGGACTGATCGCCCGGTATCTCGCCCGCCGTGATCCGGTCGGCCGCCCGGTGGACCGGATCGTGCTACTCGGTTCGGCTGTCGTCGAGTCGGTCGCGGTGGCAGCCGCGGCGCACCGCACGTACTCGGCACTGATCCTGGTCAGCGGCGGGATCGGGCACTCCACGCAGTACCTCGACGAGGCGATCCGGCGGCGAGGGCTGAGCCTCGCCACCGGCCGCCCCGAGTCACACGTCTTTCGCGACCTGCTGATCCGGGACGGTGTCGCACCGACCGAGATCGTGGTCGAGGACGAGTCGGCCAACTGCGGCGAGAACGCCGAGTTCACCCGCCGCCTGATCACCGCCGCCGAGACGCTGCTGCTCATCCAGGACCCGACCATGCAACGCCGCACGCACGCGTGCTTCGAGCGTTCCTTCACCGACCTGCCCGGCACCCGACTGTTCAGCTACGCACCTCTGATCCCGTGGATCAGCACTGACCAGGTGAGTGCCGGGCCGGGGACCCCGCCGATCTGGAGCCGGGCACGATTCCGCTCGCTCCTGCTCGGCGAGATCCACCGCCTGTCCCCCGACGGCTACGGCCCGCGCGGACGCGACTTGATCGATCACGTCGACATCCCCGCCGAAGTACAGGCCGCCTACAACCGCTTGGCAGCCAGCCACCCCGAAGACGTCCGTCACCCGACGAAGTAGTCCTTCAGCACGGCTGCCAGCGTGTCCGGCGCCAGCGTGTGGAACGTGCCGTCATGACCCGCCGCTGTGCCGTGCGGAAGTGCTGCGGCTGCCTCTCGCACCGACCGTTGCAGCCACTCCGGACTGGCGTTGCTGAACAGCCCTAGCGTCGGTACCTCGATCGACGCGAGCAGCTCCACCGGTACGGCGCTGTCCCGCATCTGCAGCGCGTCGTACACCAGGGTGGGCGCCATGGCTTCCAGGTCGGCCCACATGGGCGTCTGGCGGATCTGTTCGACCATCTCTCGCGGCTGGCCGACCGCCTCCACCATGAACAGTTCAGCCGCGCCGCCAGGGTTCCCAGCAGCTACGTACTCCTGCAGCCGTTCCAGGTAGCGCTCCGGCGCAGGAGGCGCACCCTCGACGCGGAACGGCGGCTCAAGGAGTGCTTGCTTCTCGAACGGCAGCCCGGCCTGCAGCAGCACCATGCTCCCCGAAGAGAACGCACACGCGTACTGCGCGCCGGCAGCCGCCCGTACGGCATCCAGGTCCTCCCACTCGCACTCCACGGCGTACGGCGCGGTGTCACCGGAGTCACCACGACCGCGCCGGTCGTACGCGATCACCGTGAACGTCGACGACAGTGCCTCGGCGTACTCCGCGAAGTACGCGCGGCCCGTGAACGCACCAGCGACCAGCACCAGCCCCGGCCCGCTACCGGTCACGTCATACGCGATCTCGGTGCCGTCCTTCGAAACGACTTTCTCCATCAGATAGCTCCTCTCTCTGACAAACCGTCGAATGAGCTACCCCCGTACCAGACACGCTGTGATCCAGTTCACACCAGCGCCGTCACCGCTGCCCGAGTAAAGTTGGATCATGTATACAGGCGACTGCACACCATCGCGGGGTTGTTGATGCTGCTCCGGCAGTTGGAGTACCTCGTCGCGCTTGCCCGGGAGAAGCATTTCGCCCGGGCCGCGGACGCCTGCTACGTGTCGCAGCCGTCGCTGTCCGCCGCGATCCGGAAACTCGAGCAGGAGCTCGACGTACCGATCGTCCGCCGCGGCCGCCGGTTCGAAGGACTGACGCCCGAAGGTGAGCGCGTACTGCTCTGGGCGCAGCGAATCCTCGCCGAGCAGGAGGCCCTTCGCCACGAGCTGTCGGTGATGCGCGGTGGCCTGACCGGAACACTGCGGCTCGGTGCGATCCCTACAGCCATGCCCGTGGTCTCCCTGCTCACCACTCCGTTCTGTGAGCGCCACCCGAACGCGCGGGTCACGCTGGAGTCGCTCTCGTCGCGTGACATCACCCAGAAGCTCGCAGAGTTCGACCTGGACGTCGCGATGACCTATCTGGACGACGACACGCTTGGACAGGTACGGAAGACCCCGCTGTACGAGGAGCGCTATCTACTGCTCACACCGAAGCACTCCGAGCTGGCAGACCTCCCAACCGCTAGCTGGTCACAGGTGGCTGAGCTACCGCTCTGCCTGCTCTCCCCCGACATGCGCAACCGCCGCATCATGAACGGGTACTTCACCGACGACGGCGCCACCGCCACCCCGTCCATCGAGAGCGACACGGTGTCGGGGCTCTACAGCCACTTGCACGGCAACCACTGGTCGACGGTGATCTCGCACGCGTGGCTGCACATGTTCGGCGTACCGGACGGCATGCGCGTCGTACCGCTCAAACGACCGGCGAACGGACCGCGGGTCGGTCTGGTGATCGCTGCCCGCAGTCCGGAAGCAGTGCTCGCGCGGGCACTGCTCGAGATCGCGCGGCAGGCCGGCGTACGCCAAGCACTCGATGACCTGCTCGACGTGCATCTGATGGGTTCCGGCTATCTCGACATAGCGAGCAAGTCTTTGACCACCCGTCCGTGACCGGGCGATGGTGGAAACGTACTCGACCGCGGTGTAAGCGGGATCACGTGAGATCCGGGAAGAACCGGTGAGTACTGCTGGTTGGATGTATACAGAAGCCAGAATTCAGAGAGAGGTTGGACATGATCTTCACCCGTAGGTTCGGTGCGCTGGCGGCCCGCCCGCAGTTTCCGGATGCGCCGGAGCTGCAGCAGGAGCTCGGCATGCCGGTGGACCTGGACTCCGAACTCGCCCGCCTGACCGGCGACGCTCAGCCGGCCGGAACCAAGCAGGACGCGGACGAATCGGCCGCATGACGTAGGTCAGAACGTGGCACTTGGTAGACTGTCTACCAGGTGCCACACGTGACTTGGAAGGGACCTCGATGACGACCATGAGTGCGGATGCGGAGCCGGTGGGGGCGCGGCATGTGAAGCGGCCGACACCGTTGCGGGAGTCGGTCTACGAGGCCCTCACCGAGATGATCATCGACGGTACGCTTGAGCGCGGCCGGCACCTCGTCGAGGTCGAGCTCGCCAGCCTGCTCGGCGTCTCCCGCCAGCCGGTACGCGAGGCCCTGCAGCGGCTGAACAACGAAGGCTGGGTCGACCTTCGCCCGGGCTTCGGCGCCATGGTGCACGTCCCCGCCGAGGACGAAGTGGATCAACTGCTCGCCGCCCGCGCCGCGCTGGAATCCGAGTCCGCACGCCTCGCCGCCCGGCACGCCACCAAGGACGACGTCGCGAAGCTCCGCGAGCTCTGCAAGGTCGGCACCGCCTTCCAGGAATCCGGCGACATCGACGGCACGGTCCGTACCAACGGCGACTTGCACAACCTGATCACCCAGATGTCCGGCAACCGGTTCCTGGTCGATTTCGCCGCCCAGGTCGACCGCCGCGTCCGCTGGTACTACACCCCGGTCGCCCCCGTCCGCGGCGCGGCCTCCTGGCGCGAGCACAACCGCCTGGTCAAGGCGATCAGCGAGGGCGACGAGGACAAGGCCGCCCAGATCATGCGCGAACACACCGAGCAGACCCGCAAGGCCTACCACGAACTCCAGGCAGCTTCCGCCCCGGCAGAAGAAACAGCAACGGCGGCAGCGTCACCCGCCCGCCGCCGCCGTCGCTCCACGATCTAACCAGTCCGCCGGGCCGCCTTTCGCGCTTGCAGGGCGGCAGCCAAATGCGTGTATTGCTCCACGACCCGCCGCGCATAGGGATTGTGGCCGACGATGCGCGGCCACCAGAACCGCCCGATTTGTTCGTGCATCCAGAGAAACCCGATCGCGAATCCCATGCTCACCAGAGCGCGGAAAGCCAAGAACTTCCACGGTTCCGGCGGCAGCGACGGCGTACCGGTGATCACCCAAGCTGTCACTACTGCGTGCATCAGCAGTGCGAGCGGAAACGCGATCACCCAATAAACCGCCGCCGGCGCGAAAACCCCCGCCGGTACCTTGCCCAGCGCAACCAGCACGGCGTACCCGGCACCGAAAACCATCAACGGCACCGCGAGGCCGAGCCCGGTAACGATCGCCCAACCGATGGGCTGGCCAACAAACGCGCCGAGTCCGCCGGCGATCAGTCCGGCCGCCGCACCCACCAGCATCGCCGGCACGGTGTACTCCGCCAACTGCTTCACCTCGGCCATCTCAACCCACAGCCACGCCGAAGCGAATCAAGCAGTAGAACAGCATTCCGAGATAGAAGACCGCACCAAACCCGATGATCACATTGCGTACGGGACCAGGCCGGATCTTCTTTGGCAGCAGCAGGTTGTTGGTCAGCAACAACACGATGCAGTACGCGCCCATCGCGAAGGTGGACAGGAACGCGAGGATGTCCAGAATGCCGGCCGGACCGTCCGCCGGACCGAACAGCAGAATCAAAATGCCGAACAGGATCACGCCCCACAAGAACCCCGCGTACAACCGCGACATCGAGAACCGTTTCGCACCCGGGACGAAGTAGTACGTCATGTCCGCCTGACCGCGCGAGAACGAGTCGAACAGGCCGAGCGTCGCGTTCAGCCCGATCAGTGCGATGAAGGCGAAGAACAACGTGCCCAGGATCGGCGAGCCGGCGGAGGCGAACGCGTCGGACATCGCCTTCAACGCGGCCGATCGGTCCCCGCCCTCGATCAGCGACGCGACATTCGGATTCTCCCGGGCCGCGGACATGGCCAGTACGGTGAACGAGATCGTCACCAGCATGGTGATGCCCCAGAAGAGCAGCAGCGCGTCGAACGTGACCCACTTCCGCCAGCCCTTCCATTTCGCCATCTCGGCCGGGTCCTCGGTGTCGAACATGAACCCGCGCGACGGCATCGACTCGGCCTCGCCCTCGGTCCGCAGGCCGCGGATCTTCGGGATGTGCGCGCCCATGCCGGCGCCGCTGTCGCGCAGCTGCAGCGTGTACCACATCTGCTGCATCCCGGACGGTCCCGCGAACGCGATCGAACCGACCACGATCGGGAACCAGGCCGACGTCATCGCCTTGTCCGGGAAGTACCCGAACGCGAACATCCCGGACAGCGTCCGGCTGAGGTCGTCCCAGTTGCCGACCAGCGCGGCGATCACGGACGTGCCGACCACCAGCAGGCCGATCAGCAGACCGAGCAACTTCTCCAGGAAGTTGTAGATCACCGACAACAGACTGAACAGCACGCCGACGAACACCAACGCCACGCACGCGGTGACCTGCCACGGTATGCCGCTGATCTCCTCGAACGCGGCCGCACCCGCGGACAGGTGCCCCGGCCACATGTAGATCAGGATCGCCGCCGCGTAGAAGAACCACATCAGCGGTTTGAAGATCCGGGCCGCGCCGAAGAAGATGCTCTCCCCGGTGGCCATCGCGTACCGCGCCATCTCCAGCAGCACGAACGCCTGCAGCGTGACACCGACCATGAACAGCCAGCGGATGTCCGGCCCGAACACCAGGACGAGCCGGGGCCACATGTACGACTCGCCCATACCCACCCCGAGGGCGACCAGGAAGACGGTCGGACCGAGGATGTGCAGGGAGGGCGGTGCGTCCGGAAGCTTCCGGATCGGCATCGGTTCGAGCCGGCCGGCCTTCCAGACCTTCTCGGTGACCGCGGCCGCCGGCTCTTCGGGTACTCCTGAGGTCTTGCTCGTGACGTCCAAGGCGGACTCCTAAGGTCGACGCCAACTAGCGGATCTTTGCACCCCCGCTGCGACTTCTTCCGATCAAATGAGATGGGCCTCCAATCAACCGCGGCCGGCCCCGATCGGCTGTGACCGGGCCGTCCGATCCGGGCTCAGCCGAGCGGGCCGGCGTTGCGGGCCCAGCGATACTTGGCACCGAGGACCTGGACGGGTGTCTCGGTGGTGTACGGGTACGCGACCACCCCGTGGTCGAACAGGTACTGTGACGCTTCCTCGACCTCGACGTCCCCCGACAGCGAGGCGACCACCGGTTTGTCGATGCCCTTGGCCCGGAACTCCTCGACCACCTCGGCGACCAGCTTCGCGAACACCATCGGCGGCGTCACGATCGTGTGCCAGTAGCCCAGGATCAGCGAGTGAATCCGCTCGTCGGACAGCCCGAGCGCGATCGTGTTCCGGTACGTCGCGGGTGGCTCGCCGCCGGTGATGTCGACCGGGTTGCCGGCCGCGCCGAACGGCGGGATGAACTTCCGGAACGCCTCGTCCAGGTCGGCCGGGATGTCCATCAGCGTCAGGCCGGCGTCGACACAGGCATCCGAGAGCAGTACGCCGGAACCGCCCGCGCCGGTGATGATGACGACGTTCTCGCCCTTCGGCGTCGGCAGCAGCGGGATACCGCGGGCGTACTGGAGCATCTCGTTCAGCCCCGGCGCCCGGACCACACCGCTCTGCTTGAGGATGTCGTCGTACACCTTGTCGTTGCCGGCCAGCGCGCCGGTGTGTGAACTGGCCGCCCGCGCGCCCAGGGAGGTACGGCCGGCCTTCAGTACGACGACCGGCTTGTGCTTCGACACCCGGGCCGCCGTTTCGGCGAACGCCCGGCCGTCCTTCAGATCCTCGAGGTGCATGGCGATCAGGTTGGTGTTGGCGTCGTGCTCGAAGAAGGTCAGGAGGTCATCTTCGTCGATGTCGGCCTTGTTGCCTACCCCAACGATCGCGGACACGCCCATCCGGCTGGACCGGCTGAAGCCGAGGATCGCCATCCCGATCCCGCCTGACTGCGACGAGAGGGCAACTGACCCACGGACGTCGTACGGGGTGCAGAAGGTCGCGCACAGGCTCTCCGGCAGGTAGTAGTAGCCGTAGATGTTCGGTCCGAGGATGCGGACGTTGTGCTTGCGTGCGATCGCCACGACCTCGTCCTGGAGCTCCTGCTCGCCGGTCTCGGCGAACCCGGACGGGATCAGGATCGCGCCCGCGACGCCCTTCTGACCGCACTGCTCGAGCGCCGCGCCGACGAACTTGGCCGGCACCGCGAACACCGCGACATCGACGTCACCGGGGATGTCGGTGATCGACGGGAACGCCTTCAGGCCGAGAACCTCGCCGCCCTTCGGGTTGACCGGGTAGATGTCACCCCCGTACCCGCCGTTGACCAGGTTCTTCACCACCGAGTTGCCGATCTTGCCGACCTCGTTGGAGGCCCCGATCACCGCGACCGCACGCGGTTTCATGATCCGGGTCATCGCGGTCAGGATCTCGTCCTGGCTGTACCGCTCGACCGGCTTGCCGGCTTCGGCGTCGACGATGATCCGGAAATCAACAGCGGTGGCGCCGTCCGGCCCGGCAAGGACCGGGTTCAGGTCCACCTCGGCGAACTCCGGGAAGTCCGTGACCAGGTCGGAGACCCGCTGGATCAGATTGCCGACAATCTCCTTGTCGACCGGCCGCGCGCCGCGGACGCCCTCGAGCATCTCGTGCGCCTCGATCCCGTCGACCATCGCCCGCGCCTCGCCGGCGGTCAGCGGCGCGAGCCGGAAGGTGACGTCCTTCAGCACCTCGACGAGTACGCCACCGAGCCCGAACGCGACCACCTTGCCGAAGGTCGGATCGGTGACCGCGCCGACGATCACCTCCTGCACGTCGCCGCCGGTGACCAGCATCTTCTGCACTTGGACGCCGGTGAGCTCCGCGGCCGGATTGTAGGCTTTCGCATTGTCGACAATCTGCTGGTACGCGGCCCGCGCCGCATCCGCGGAGTCGACACCGACCACCACGCCACCGGCCTCGGTCTTGTGCAGAATGTCCGGCGAGACGATCTTCAGCACCACCGGATACCCGATCTCGGCGGCGAGACCAGCGGCACCGTCGGCGGTTGTCGCCAGTCCCTCCCCCGGCGTCGGGATGCCGTACGCGTCGGCGACCAGCTTGGCCTCCGGCGCGCTCAGCGAAGTGCGGCCGTCCGCCAGCGCCTGGTCGAGGATGGCCCGGACTGCTGCCTTGTCATAAGTCATCTGCTGCACTCCCATGTCAGATCACACCGGCACTTCGGATCACGCCGCTTCAGACCACGCCGGCGGCTTTCAGGTCCTCGAGTTCGCCGGCGTCGATGCCGAGCGAGCCGTAGATCGCGGAGTTGTGCTCCCCAAGCCCCGGTGAGGTCAGCACCTCGACCGGCGAGTCGGACAGCTTGATCGGGCACCCGACGGTCTTGAACGTGCCGCGCTGCGGATGCTCGACCTCGACCACCGCGCCCAGCTCGGCAAGCGTCTCGTCCTCGATCAGCTCCCGCGTCGACATGATCGGCCCGCACGGCACGTTCAGCGCGTTCAGCCGGTCCATCACCTCGAACTTGGTGTGCTGCTCGGTCCACTGCTCGATCAGCGCGAACATCTTGTCGAGCTTGTCCAGCCGCGCGGCCGGGGTCGCCCAGTCCGGGTCCTCGGCCAGCTCCGGCTTCCCGATCAGATTCGCGATCGGCGCCCAGCCAGGCGGCTGGACGATCACGTAGATGTAGTCGTTCGGACCGCCCGGCGCGCACCGCACCGCCCACCCCGGCTGACCACCACCAGACGCATTGCCCGACCGCGGCACCTCGTCACCGAAGTTGTCGTTCGGGTACTCGGGCAGCGGCCCGTGCGCCAGCCGCTGCTGATCGCGCAGCTTGACCCGCGTCAGGTTCAGCACAGCCTCTTGCATCGCCACAGTCACCCGCTGGCCCTTCCCGGTACCAGCACGCTGCAACAACGCGGCCAGGATGCCGGCGACCAGATGGATTCCCGTACCCGAGTCGCCGATCTGCGCACCGATCGCGGTCGGCGGCCCGCCCTCGAACCCCGTCGTACTCATCGCGCCGCCCATCGCCTGGGCAACCACCTCGTACGCCTTGAAGTTCTCGTACCGCCCGGGCCCGAAGCCCTTGATGGACGCGAATACCAAGCCGGGGTTGAGCTCCTGAAGCCGTTCCCAGGTGAAGCCCATCCGGTCGATCGCGCCGGGAGCGAAGTTCTCCACCAGCACGTCGGCGTCCTTCACCAGCTCGGAGAAGATCTCCTTGCCACGATCGGATTTCAGGTTCAGCGTGATGCTGCGCTTGTTGCAGTTCAGCATCGTGAAGTACAGGCTGTCGACGTCGGGCAGGTCGCGCAGCTGCTGGCGGGTGATGTCGCCGGTCGGTGCCTCCAGCTTGATCACGTCCGCACCGAGCCAGGCAAGGATCTGGGTGCAGGACGGGCCGGACTGCACATGGGTCATGTCGAGTACACGGACACCTTCGAGGGCCTTCATGCTGGTCCCCTTACTTGTACATGGTCTGGTTCATGGTTCCGGGGGCGTACGCGTCCGGGTCGACCCAGACGTTGATGAGTGATGGCAATCCGGATTCACGGGCCCGGAGCAACGCCGGTCCGATGTCCGCCGGGTCGCGGACCTCTTCGCCGTATCCGCCGAGCATCCGCGCGAACTCGTCGTACCGGACGTCGCCGAGGGTGTTGCCGATCCGGCTCCGGTCGTGGCCGTACTTGGCTTCCTGCCCGTACCGGATCTGGTTCATCGACGAGTTGTTGCCGACGACACCGACGAACGGCAGGTTGAACCGGACCAGCGTCTCGAAATCCCAGCCGGTCAACGAGAACGCGCCGTCACCGAACAGTGCGACGACTTCCTTGTCCGGCCGTGCGTACTTCGCCGCCAGGACGAACGGGATGCCGACACCGAGCGTTCCGAGCGGTCCCGGGTCCATCCAGTGACCGGGTGACTTCGGCTGCACGACCCCACCGGAGAAGGTGACGATGTCGCCGCCGTCGCCGATGTAGATCGAGTCCTCGGTCAGGAACTCGTTGATCTCGTGCGCCAGCCGGAGCGGGTGGATCGGATTCGCGTCGGACAGCTGGCGCGGCAGCCGCTTCTGGTACGCCGCGTTCTCCTCGGCGCGCAGCTCCGCGAACCAGGCCTTCCGATCGGCCTTCCGCGACCGGCCCGACGCCGCCTGCGCGACCGCGGCGAGGATCGCGCCCGGGTCACCGACCAGGCCGAGGTCGATGTCCCGGTTCTTGCCGACGGTGCGGTAGTCCAGGTCGATCTGGACGACGGTCGCGCTCTTCGGCAGCCGCCGCCCGTACCCCATCCGGAAATCGAAGGGCGTACCAACGATCAGGATCAGGTCCGCGTTGTTGAACCCGTACCGCCGGGACAGGTGGAAGTGATGCGGATCGCCGGGCGGCAACGTACCGCGCGCCGACCCGTTCATGAAGGCCGGCACGTTGAGCGTACGAACGAAGTCGACCGCCGCTTCGCTCCCGCGTGACGTCCATACTTGCGAACCGAGCAGGACGACCGGCTTCTCGGCGCGGACCAGCAGATCGGCCAGCGCCTCGATGTTCGCCGGGTCACCGATGCTCTTGGTGGACGCGCGATAGTGACCAGCCTCGGGTACGGTCGCCGAATCGGCCGGCACCGAGTTGTCCAGGATGTCCCGCGGGATCTCCAGGAAGGACGGGCCGGGCGCGCCGTTGTAGCACTCGCGGAACGCCATCGAGACCATGTCCGCGACCCGCGCGGTGTGCGGCACGGTCGCGGCGAACTTGGTGATCGGCGCCATCATGTCGACGTGCGGCAGGTCCTGCAGCGACCCCATCTTGTGCTGGTTGAGCGCGCCCTGGCCGCCGATCAGCAGCATCGGGCTCTCAGCCCGGAACGCGTTCGCGACGCCGGTGACCGCGTCCGTGGTGCCGGGTCCGGCCGTGACAACCGCACAGCCGGGCTTGCCGGTGACGCGGGCGTACCCGTCGGCGGCATGGGCCGCGACCTGCTCGTGCCGGACATCGACAACCGCGATGCCCTCGTCGACGCAGCCGTCGTAGATGTCGATGATGTGACCGCCACAGAGCGTGAAGATCACGTCGATCCCCTCGGCCTTCAGGGCCTTCGCGACCAGGTGCCCGCCGGAGATCGTCTCCGGCTCCTTCACCTGGGCGGCGGGCTGGGTCTCCGACACTGTCTGCGCCATCTGCAGTCAACTCCTCGGACTGGGGCCTGATCAGGCTTGCTGTAGATTGCATACCGTATGGTGTAGTCGTAGTCTTATCCCACTCGATGGTGGTTGTCCAGAGCTCGGCACCAGGAGGCCGCGATGACGATTTCCGACGAACTCGACCGGACCCGCCAGGCGCTGCTGGCATTGGAGAATTCCCTTGCAGCGTTGCGGAATCGGCTCGGCGACCACCTCGACGTCCTGCGCCTGCTGGACGATCTGGAGCGCTGCTCCGCAGACCTGCGCCGGCTGGAAGCACAGGTGCGTACGCCGCGGCGGCCCGAGCTGGTCGCGATCCCCGACGACGACTACGAACCGGACTTCTGGGCCGACGCGGAGCACGAGGGTCTAGGGCGTACGGCACCCTGAGCAAGGCACTGTTTCAAAAGGGCGCGTACACGTACCTCACCGTTCGCGGCCCGGGCAGTGACCGCGACTGCCTCGGCCGCATGCTCCGGAGCGACGAACGTTCGATAGAACGGCTCGCCCCAGCGCCCGAGCGCCGGCAGCCACCAGCGGGCCACTCCCCCGGGCCGATCCTGCGCGCCGAGGAGATGCAGCGCGGTCTCATGGGCTGCGCGGATGCGACGGCGTTCGTCGGGACGGACCTCACCGACGGTCAGCGCAGTCGAAACGCAAAGCGCCACCAGCCGAGCGGAGTACTCGAAACCGGCTCGGCTGGTGTCGATGAAGCGCGGCGCCAGCGGCAGCAGCTCGCGGCGACCGGACAGGCTGCTGTGGTCGTGTACTGCCCGCGCCACCGCGCTCAGTACCGGATGCACACAGGCGGGGCGATCTGTCCACGGCTCGCGGGCGAGGCGCGATACCAGCTCCATCACGCACGGGTCGGCGCGCGCGACCTTCCCGTAGCCGTTCATTCGCCGGCTACCGGCGTACCGAGCTGTGGGCGCACGGGCAATGCGGGGCGACCAGGTTGTTTGAGCAGGCGGACGCTGAGCGCGGTCAGTACACCGAGCAGGCCGGCGCCGACGAACAGCGGGCGGTAGCCGACGACGGCCACCACGGACGCGGCCACGCCAATACCGACCAAGCCGCCGAATGCCTTCGCCGAGTACAAGATCGCCTGGTTCTGGAGCAGGCTGTTCTCGCCGAAGAACTCGAGCACGAGGTTCGCCATGATCGCGTAGAACGCGCCGCCGCCGAGCCCGGCGAACATCGCGCAGGCGACGAACGCCCATCCCACATCAGCGACGACCAGGCCGAGGTGGGCGAACCCCTCGATCATCAGTACGGCGGCCAGCACTCGGCGGCGGCCGAACCGATCCGAGAGATGGCCCGCGAACGAACGGCCAAGACCATTGACCGCGGCAAGCAGTCCAGCGGCTGCGGCGCCGACACCCATACCCAAACCGGCATCCACCGAATAGCTCACCACGAATCCGATGCCGAACAAGGACAGTGCGGCGCTGATTGCCAGCAGCAACCACATCAGCGGCAGCGCACCCGTACGCATCGCCTCGGCCGGCCGGTACTGGCGCGCTGCCGGGATGTTGTGCGGGATGTTGCGGTTCAGCTTTCGGTCGACCGCCCAGGCCTGGGCGTCGAGATCGGCCGGCCACCAGTGCCGTGGCGGGTCCTTGAGCAGACCGCCGGCGATCAGGACGACCAGTACCGCCAGCAAGGCGGTCAGATCGAAGATGAACTTCAGTCCGGACGGGAACCAGGCCAGCAGGGCGATACTCGGCACCGCGCCGACTGCGAATCCACCTGTGACAAAGCCGATCGTGGCGGTTCGCCGATCCGGGAACCAGCGCGCCGACGTGGTGATGCAGGCCGCGTACACGACGCCGGCGCCCGTACCGCCGAGGATCGCGTAGCCGATGAGTGCGGTGGCGTAGTTGTCGATGTGGGCGAGGGCTACAAGGCCGATCGCGGCCAGTACGCCACCGCCGATGACAAGCTGGGTCGGCGAGGCGCGTCGTACCCGTTGCGCCCAGGCGGCCGGGGCCGCGACCAGGGCCTGGCAGGCGACGAAGATCGCGAGCAGCCAGAGGGTTCGCGTCGCACCCCAGCCATGATCGGGCGCCAGGCCGAGCGCCGCGGTACCAAACGAGTACTGCAGTGGGCTGATCGCGACCATGCAGGCCCAGGCAGCCCACAGCTGCCAGCGGCGCGAGTGGCCGGTCAGTTCGCGGGCATCCTCACCGATCCGGTACCGGCGTCCGTAGACGTCACGGACATCCCGGGGTGTGGGCATCACGTGATTCATCGCGCCTCCATGCGTACTGCATACCGTATTAGGTCTACATGGGATCTTTCGTACGC
Source organism: Kribbella hippodromi (assembly GCF_039531045.1). NCBI lineage: Bacteria > Bacillati > Actinomycetota > Actinomycetes > Propionibacteriales > Kribbellaceae > Kribbella > Kribbella hippodromi. Next base: position 82,568 of record NZ_BAAAPH010000004.1, read on the forward strand.
CTCCGGCCCGCACGTTGTCCAGACCTGGGAGGTTGCGACTGCCTCTTGTGACCAGATTGCATACCGAATACAGTCGTCACCAAACACTCAGGAGGCGACGTGGACCTGATGGAGTACCAAGCCAAGGAACTGTTCGCGCGGCACGGCGTCCCGGTGATGCTCGGCCGGGTGATCGACGACCCGACCGATGCCCCGGCCGCGGCCCGCGCGCTCGGCGGGCGCGTGGTGGTGAAAGCGCAGGTCAAGGCCGGCGGGCGCGGCAAGGCGGGTGGCGTGAAGCTGGCCGGCAGCCCGGAGGAGGCGGAGGCGAAGGCGCGCGACATCCTCGGGATGGACATCAAGGGGCACACCGTGCGGCAAGTGCTGCTCGCGCCGGCCGCGGACATCGCGGCGGAGTACTACTTGTCGTTCCTGGTCGATCGGGCGAACCGTGAGTACCTCTGCATCGCCAGCACTGAAGGCGGCGTGGAGATCGAAGAGGTCGCGCACACCAACCCGGACGCGATCGCGAAGGTGCCGATCGATCCGCTCATCGGCGTGGATGCGGCGAAGGCGGCGGAGATCGTGGCCGCGGCCGAGTTCCCGGCTGAGGCGGCTGTCGTTGTGCAGCGGTTGTGGGACGTGTTCGTGGCCGAGGACGCGTCGTTGGTCGAGGTGAATCCGCTGGTCAAGCTCGGCGACGGCTCCCTGGAGGCGCTGGACGGCAAGGTCACGCTGGACGGCAACGCGGCGTACCGGCATCCGGATCACGCTGACTTCGAGGATCGCGCCGCTGCCGACCCGCTCGAGGCCGCGGCGCAGGCCAAAGGGCTGAACTACGTGAAGCTCGACGGCTCGGTCGGGATCATCGGCAACGGCGCTGGGCTGGTGATGTCGACGCTCGATGTGGTCGCGTACGCGGGCGCGCGGCCGGCGAACTTTCTGGACATCGGCGGTGGCGCGAGTGCCGAGGTGATGGCGAACGGGCTGGAGATCATCCTTTCCGATCCGCAGGTGCGGAGTGTTTTCGTGAACGTGTTCGGTGGGATCACGGCTTGTGACGCGGTCGCGAACGGGGTTGTGCAGGCGTTCGAACTGCTGGCGTCGAGGGGTGAGGCGGTTTCGAAGCCGCTGGTGGTGCGGTTGGACGGGAACAACGCTGAAGAGGGCCGCCGGATTCTGGATCGGGCCGCGCTGGCTGGCCTGGAGCGGGTCGACACGATGGACGGCGCCGCCGTACGCGCCGCCGAGCTGGCCGCATAGCAGTTGCCGTCTGCAACGTTATTGCCTAGAGAGGGTACGGAGATGGCGATCTTTCTGACGGAGAAGAGCCGGGTCATGGTGCAGGGGATGACCGGGGCCGAGGGGCAGAAGCACACCAGCCGGATGCTTGCCGCCGGCACCAATGTGGTGGCCGGCGTGACACCGGGCAAGGGCGGTCAGTCCGTCGACTTCGCGAAGCGCTCGATCCCGGTGCACGGGTCGTGCGCCGACGCGGTTCGTTCATCCGGCGCGGACGTGTCGGTGGTCTTCGTACCGCCCCGGTTCGTCCGCGGCGCGGTGATCGAGGCGGTGGACGCCGCGATTCCCCTCGTCGTGGTGATCACCGAGGGCGTACCGGTCCACGACACCGCGGCGTTCTTCGCGTACGCGCAGGCGAACGGTACGCGGGTGATCGGCCCGAACTGCCCGGGGATCATCAGCCCGGGGGCGTCGAATGCGGGCATCATCCCGGCCGACATTGCCGGTCCGGGGCGGCTCGGGTTGGTCTCGAAGTCCGGCACGCTGACGTACCAGATGATGTACGAACTGCGCGACTTCGGCTTCTCCACCGCGATCGGGATCGGGGGTGATCCCATCATTGGAACCACCCACATTGATGCGTTGCAGGCGTTTCAGGACGATCCGGATACGGACGCGATTGTGCTGATCGGTGAGATCGGGGGTGACGCGGAAGAGCGGGCGGCGGCGTACATCAAGGCGAATGTGACGAAGCCGGTCGTGGGGTACGTGGCCGGGTTTACTGCGCCGGAGGGCAAGACGATGGGGCATGCCGGGGCGATCGTTTCCGGATCGTCGGGTACGGCGGCGGCGAAACAGGAGGCGCTCGAAGCGGCCGGCGCACGCGTCGGCAAGACGCCCACCGAGACCGCCAATCTCCTCCGCACGATCCTGAACTAGCGGGGTCGGCGTGGGTACTAGCGTGGTGCGGTGCTCTTGCGGACGATCAGGGCAGTGGGTACGGGTACGTGCCGATGCTGATGATCGACGGACCGGATCTCCGCGATCAGCGCGTCCACACTGCGCCGCCCGATGTCGGTGAACGTCTGCCGGATGGTGGTGAGCGGCGGCCAGAAGTGCGCCGCCTCCTCCATGTCGTCGAATCCGACCACGCTGACGTCTTCGGGTACGGCGCGACCGTGCTCGTGCAGCGCCCGCAGTACGCCGAGCGCCATCTGATCGTTGGCCACGAAGATCGCCGTGACCTCGGGGTTTGCGGCGAGCCGGCAGCCGGCCTCGTACCCGGAGGCGGACGACCAGTCGCCGGTGAGTGCGGGCGGTACGGCACGTCCGTGATCGCGCAACGTCTGCTCCCAGGACTCACGCCGCTGCTTCGCGGCGAACGAGATCGCCGGGCCGCCGACATGCCAGACCGTCTCGTGCCCGAGGCCGAGCAGATGCTCGGTCGCCTGCCGGGCGCCCTGGAGCTGATCGGTGTCGATGACCGGATGGTCGTAGTGGCCGCCGCCGGCATGCACCACGACGACCGGCAGGCCGACCGGAAGTTCGACCTCGTCGAGGACCCAGGCCTCGATCATCATGATCACGCCGTCGACGGCTTGCTCGGCGAGCCGGGTGAACGCGTCCGCGACCGCCTGCCGGCTGACCGCCAGCACCGGCATCAGGTTCACCGAGTACCCACGCTCGGTCGCGGCGGTGGCGATCGCGTCCAGGGTGCTCTTCGTACCGAAGGTCGAGAGCTCGAACACGATCACACCGACACTGCGGAACTCGCCGCTGCGCAGCGCCCGGGCCGCGCCGTTCGGGCGGTAGCCGAGCTGGCGCATCGCCGCCTGGACGCGGGCGCGGGTGATCGTGTCGACGTTCTGCCGGCCGTTCGCCACCCGCGAGACGGTCTGCCCGGACACCCCGGCCAGCCGCGCGACGTCGGCCATCGACGGACCCCGCCGCCGCCTGCTCACCGTTCCCTCCACCCCGGCACCTCCCGTGTGTCTCGCAGTCTAGACATGTTTGCGTCAACACGGTGGTGCCCGGCGAGCCGCTCGGGTTCGGCTCGGTCCTGCCCGCGGCCGGGTTCGGGTGGGCCCGGCGTCGCTGTGGCCGGACCCACCCGGCTCAGGAGACGCCGACTTTCTTCGCGAGCAGGTCGGTCACGGCGTGGACGGCGCGCAACGTCGGCGCGGGCGTACCGGTGAGGGCGGCGAGCTCGACCACGGCGGCCAGGATGACGTCGAGTTCGAGCGGTTTGTCCTTCTCCAGGTCCTGCAACATCGACGTCTTGTGCTCCCCGACCCGCTCGGCGCCGTCGATCCGCTTGTCCACCGAGATGTCCGGGTGGCAGCCGAGCGCGGCGGCGATCGCCAGTGACTCCGCCATCATCAGGCGGACCATCTGGCGAGTGCCCTGATGGGTGGCGATCTCGACCATCGTCGCCCGGGCGAGCGCGCTGATCGGGTTGAACGCCGCGTTCCCGAGCAGCTTGATCCAGATGTCCTTGCGCAGGTCGTCCTCGACCGGGCATTTCAGCCCGCCGGCGATCATCGCCGTACTGAACGCTTCGCATCTTTGCGACCGTCCGCCCGCGGGTTCGCCGATCGAGAAACGGGTTCCCTCCAGGTGCCGTACGACGCCAGGTCCTTCGAGTTCGGTCGAGCAATAGACGACGCAACCCACGGCGCGGTCGAGGTCGAGTACCTGGGTGACCGCGCCGCCCGGGTCGACCGATTCGATCCGGCGGCCTTCGTACGGGCCTTTCAGTCCGTGGAAGTACCACCACGGGATGCCGTTCTGGGCCGCGACAATGACCGTACGGTCATGCAGCAGCGGGGTCAGGAGCGGGCCGGCGCTCGCGTACGAGTTCGCCTTCAGCCCGAGGAAGACGTAGTCGACCGGGCCGATCTCGGCCGGATCGTCCGTCGCCGGGGTCCGGGCGGTGAAGTCACCGCGCGGACTGAGCACCTTGACGCCGCCGGACCGGATCGCTTCGAGGTGCGCACCGCGGGCCACCAGGTGGACCTCGGTACCACCACGGTGCAGTGCCGCGCCGACGTACGCGCCGATCGCGCCGGCGCCGAGAACCGCGACTCTCATGGAGGTCCCTGCCTTTCTCCGGCTTTGTATACCGCATACAGTAGGCTGGAGGCTGAATGCGGTCAAGATCACAGAAGATCGTCCAAATCTTTTGCTGGTTCGACCGATGAGTCCGGGCCGGCCCGGCGGTATGTACGGGTGTCAGTCACATTTCAGGCACCGTTTCAGTCACCGCTAGCAAGGAGCAGGACCATGGGCCACGTCATCGTCACCGCGTTCATCAGCCTCGACGGCATCGTCAGCGACCCGGACGGCTCCGGCGGCACGCCCGCCGGCGGATGGGCCTTCCGGCACGGTCCGGAGACCGTCGGCGGGGACAAGTTCCGGCTCGGCGAGCTGATGGACACCGGCGTACTACTACTCGGCCGCAACACCTGGGAGCTGTTCAGCCGGCTCTGGCCGAACCGCACCGACGACTTCTCCACCCGCATGAACAACATGGCCAAGGTGGTCGCCTCGCACTCACTGACCGACGTGTCCGCCTTCCCGAACTCCACACTGCTCCCCCAACCCCTGACCGAGTACGTACGGTCGGAGCAGCGCACTATCGCGGTCACCGGCAGCTTGAGCGTGATCCGGGCGCTCCAGGAGGCCGATCTGGTGGATGAGTACCGGCTGATGACCATGCCGTCAATCGTCGGCGCCGGTGAGAAGCTGTTCGGTCCGTTGGAGAAGCCCCTGCACCTCCGGCTCGTCTCACAGGTACAGGCCGGTGCTGCGTCGCTGGCCACGTACACCCGGGACACAATGGCCTGATGAGTTGGCCGGCGATGGTGTGGATCGGTGGAGCTCCCGGTGCGGGCAAGTCGACGCTCGCACGGGAGCTGGCGCGGCAGTGCGATCTACCGCTTCATCCGGTTGACCTGTGGACGTACGCCCATCTGGACCGGCTACCACCGCTCCGGCCGTTGGCAGAGGACTTGGCACGAGGGCCGGAGTACGCGGCTGATGCCTTCGTGCAGACAGCGCGGTTGCGGGTGGAGCTGGTGGCGGCTGATGTACGGGGGCGTGCGCTCGGCGACGTACCCGCGCTGGTGGAGGGGCCGCAACTCTTCCCGTCGATGGCTGATGGAGTCAGAGCAGCTGTCTGGTTGGTGCCAGATGCTGCTCAGACCCGTCGGGCTCGGGAAGAGCGGTTGGCCCGCGTGGACGATGCGGCCGGTCGTACGCGGCTGGAGGCGCTGCTGGCGCGGGACACCGTGCTGGCGGAGCGGATACGACATGAGACGGCGGAGCATGGACGGGTACTGATTGAGGTACCGGCCGAGCCGGACTGGGCTGCTGTTGGACAGGCGGTGCGGGAGGCGATCGGTCCAGTGCCTGCGCTGGCGGGTGGCTCGGAGCTACGCCGGCAGCGGCAGTACGAGAACCTGGCCGCCTGTACGCAGGGGCGGCTCTGGCAGGCGGATCTGGGACTCGCCGAACTGCCGCCATACCCGTTCGCGTGCGAGTGCGGGACGCCCGGTTGTACGGCGACGTGGGCGGGAACACCAGACGAATACGACGTTCTGTGCGCCAAACAATGGCTGTCGGGTCACTGAGCGTGCTACGCTCCTGGGCGGTTGATGTTTTGCAGTTCCACGTTCGTTTCGAAGCGCCCGCGGATTTGTGATCCGCCGGGCGTTTTGTCGTATCAGGAGAAAATCATGGCTTTGGGAACAGTGAAGTGGTTCAACGGCGAGAAGGGCTTCGGCTTCATCTCCCAGGAGGACGGCGGCGCTGACGTCTTCGTTCACTACTCGGCGATCCAGACGCAGGGCTTCCGGTCGCTGGACGAGAACCAGCGGGTCGAGTTCGAGATCGCCCAGGGCCCGAAGGGCCTGCAGGCGGAGAACGTCCGCCCCGTCTGAGGCGTACCGCGACAGGCCCGGCCGACTCGTTCGGCCGGGCCTGTTGTCTGTCTCGCGTGGCCTCTTGTCACGTGGTCCAGAGGTACTCACCATCCTCTAGGACATCTGTGCGGTGCAGACCGGCCGCCGCGGCGACCGCGGCTGATGCGGTGTGTTCCGGGTGGACGTGTGCGACGACCCGGTCGACCTCCTGCGCCTGTAGCCAGGCGACCAGCCCCTGCGCTGCTTCCTTCGCATAGCCATGGCCCTGCCAGCTAGTGCCTAGCACCCAGGCGATTTCCGCCGTACGCCCGGTGATGGTCGCCTGGACGTACCCGATCAGCTCCTTCTCGAGCTGGATCACCCAGTTGAGCCACTGCTCGTCCGGCCGCCCCGGACCGGCCAGCTGACGCCGATAGCGCGCTTCCAGCGTGTCGACAGTGGGCGGTTCCCCACCCGTGTAGGTGTAGAGCGCTGGATCGGACAGTACGGTCGCCATCTGCTCGGCGTACTCGATCCGCAGCGGCAGGAGAGTCAGACGATCGGTGCGGTACACCGGACAGACACTAGACCTGTCCCCTACTCCTTTGCTGCTTTGGCAACGGCCTGCCCGCCAGAGCCTCGGTGCGGGCGACACTGGGCACATGATCGAGATCGATTGGGCCGAAGAGGCCGGACGGCTCCGGGCCTCAGCCGCGGGCGAGGCCGACTGGAACGCTGCTGTAGCCGGCAGTCTGGTACGCGACGGCGACCAGGTGGTCGCGGACGTCGGCTGTGGTGGCGGCGGGATGGCCAAGGCGCTGGCCGAGGCACTCCCAGCGGGTACGACAGTGGTGGCGATCGACGCCGATCCGGAAGTACTCGAACAGGCCCGCCAGCACACGGCCGGACTGGTGCGGTGCGAGTTGGCGTCCATGGACGACGGTGCGGAGCCGTTGCGCCAGGCAATAGGTACGCCGGCCGATTTGATCTGGGCTTCCGCGTCAGTGCACCACGCCGCCGACCAGCAGGCTGCTGTCGACGCCCTGGCGTCCCTACTGGCACCAGGTGGCCGGCTGGCACTGGCTGAGGGCGGACTGCCGACCCGGCACCTGCCGTGGGACCTCGGCCTGGGTGAGCCTGGGCTGGAGCTCCGGCTGGACCTGGCACAGGACAAGTGGTTCAAGGTGATGCGGGAGTCGCTGCCCGGGTCCGTACCGATGCCGTACGGGTGGACCGAGGCACTGAGCCGCGCCGGACTGACCGACGTGACCACGCGCAGCGTACTGACCGAGGCGCCCGCGCCGCTGCCGGCTGAACGGCTGGAGGGACTCGTGAACCAGTTCCGGGCCCGGATCGAGCGGTTGACCGGTGGTGGGGAGGGTCATGGGCACGGACACGGGCATGGGCATGTGGTGGCCGGCGACGAGGAGTGGCTGGAGCCGGACGACGTGGCAGTCTGGAAGCAGTTGCTGGACCCAGAAGGGCAGTATTACCTCGCGCGGCGGCGCGACCTCGCCGTACTGTCCGTCCGGAGCGTGCACCTCGGCCACGCGGGACGCTAACCGGGTACGCCGTCGCCGGACTGTCCAGGCGTCGCCGTAAGGTGGGTGCCCATGAACGACCGGCTGGTGTGGATCGACTGCGAGATGACCGGCCTCGACCTGGCGAACGATGCCCTGATCGAGGTCGCGGTGCTGGTCACCGATTACGAACTGAACGTGCTCGGTGACGGGATCGATCTGGTGATCGCGCCACCCCCCGGCGCGCTCGAACAGATGGGCGACTTCGTCCGCGACATGCACACCGCGTCCGGACTGCTCGACGAACTCGGCGACGGCATCCCGCTCGCCGACGCCGAACAGCAGGTCCTCGACTTCATCAGCGGGTACGTCAAGGAACCGCGCAAAGCCGCCCTGGCCGGGAACTCCGTCGGCACCGACCGCACCTTCCTGGTCCGCGACATGCCCCGGGTCGAATCCCACCTGCACTACCGCAACGTCGACGTCAGCTCGATCAAAGAACTCGTCCGCCGGTGGTACCCGCGGGTGTACTACGCGACGCCCGCCAAGAACGGCAACCACCGGGCGCTCGCCGACATCACCGAAAGCATCGCCGAGCTGCGGTACTACCGGGAAACCGTCTTCGTCCCCCAGCCCGGCCCCGACTCCAGCACCGCCCGGGCCGCCGCAAACCTCGTCAGCGCCCCCGTCGAAGACCCCACAACCGCCTCCTGACCTGCGCTTTCACCCTCGATTTCAGCTCCCGCGAGTTGATCGCTATGATTGCTCAGCCGTCGCGGTTCGGACGGCAATGGTGGGTGTAGCTCAGCTGGTAGAGCACCTGGTTGTGGTCCAGGTGGTCGCGGGTTCGAGTCCCGTCACTCACCCGAAGGCGATGGGCGACCTGTGTCCGCGGAAAGCGCGGAGCTGGTCGCCTTCGTCATTTTGTGCGGCTGCGCTTCGCTTGCCGCGGGTGGGGGCTCCGCCACCCACACCCCCTTGCGCCTTCGCTTCGCTCGGCTGCTGGGGCTGGGTTGGGCAGTCAGCTCACCAGCTGTGGCTGGGTTGGGCAGTCGGCTCAGCAGCTGTGGTTGCGTCCGGCGGGCAGCTCGGCTGCTGGGGCTGGGTTGGGCAGTCGGCTCAGCAGCTGTGGTTGCGTTCGGCGGGCAGCTCGGCTGCTGTGGCTGGGTCTGCGGGCAGCTCGGTTGGTGTGGCTCGGTTCGCGGGCAGGTCGGTTGCTGTGGCTGGGGTTGGCGGGCGGCTCGGCTCGGGGTGTGGTCGGGGTTCGGAGGGCTACTCGGATGGGCGGACGCGGAAGGTGCGGCGGTAGGTGGTTGGTGAGGTTTTGAGGTGTTTGGCGAAGTGCTGGCGCATGGGCGATCGAGGTGCCGAAGCCGGATCGGCGGGAGACTTCCTCGATGGGCAAGTCGGTGGTCTCCAGGAGCTCCTGGGCGTGGAAGATGCGTTGCCGCAACAACCACTGCACCGGCGTGACACCGGTCTGCTCGCGGAATCTACGGTTCAGCGTGCGCGGGCTGATGCCGGCGTACGCCGCGATCTCGGCCAGTGTCACCGTCTCCCCGAGCCGCTGCCGGAGCCAGCGCATCGCCGGTTCGAGCGATCCGTGGTCGTCGCCGGGATCCGGATGGGCGATGTACGGCGCCTGACCGCCGTCCCGTTGCGGCGGCACGACCAGGTGCCGCGCGGCATCCGCCGCGACAGCTGAACCGAAGTCCTGACGGACCATGTGCAGGCACATGTCGAGCCCGCTGGCTCCCCCGGCCGAGGTGATCACGTCGCCGTGGTCGATGAACAGTGCGTCCGTGTCGACCTGCACCAGAGGATAGGTCTCGGCAAGATGATCCGCCCGGGACCAGTGCGTCGCGATCCGCCGGCCGTTCAGCAATCCGGACGCCGCCATCACTCGCGCGCCGCCGGCGCTGACGGAGGCGATCCGGACTCCGCGACCGTGTGCGTCGTTCAGCAGGTCGAGCGCCTCGGCCGGCGGATCGCGATCCGTGCTGACTCCGATCACGACAATGGTGTCCGCATCAGCCGCATCGGCCAGCAAGTACGGCGGCGTGCATCGGTACAGCTCGATGGCACCGACGCCGTGGACGACCAGATCATTGCCGTCACCACACACCCGGAGGTCGTAGAGCCGCTCCCCGAAGACCGCTCCCGGCACTTTCGCCGGCGCGTGCGCGACGCTGAACACCTGGAGCGGCATCGCGAGGTCGAGACTGTGGATGCCGTCGAAGATGAGTACCGCCACTCGATGCATGGCGAGAATCTATCGGACAGAGGCATTCTTGCCACTGTCTCCGCGCGTCGTGGATCTCGACGATAAGAGCATGGTGCTCGCGATTCTCTTTGCCGTCGGCGGTCTCGTTCTGCTCATCGGGATGGGCCGGCTTGCCGACCTCCTGCTGAGCAACCAGGCGGAATCCTGGGCGAAGAACACCATGCGCCGGCACGTTCCGGCCGAGCCGACCGACGACGAGCGCTCCGGCTGGTGCCCCGGGCCGGAAGCTCCGAACCCGCGACGCAGGACGCCGGGGCGTCCCACCCACCGCCGATGCAGATCGGCTGCTCGGTGGAGGGGGCGTGGGAGGATGTCGAGGTGAAATCCTGGTTCGGGTACTTGGTGGTGGTCGGGGTGACCGTGGTGGTGGGGGGACTGGCGTTTGCAGTGTGGGTTTTGTCGTTGGTGTTTTGAGGTGTGACCTGGGTGGGGCGTGGGTGCGTCTTGGGAGGTAGAGGCGCCTACGAGAGGGGTGTGGATGAGTGGGACCGCGGAGTTCGAGGAGTTTGCTCGGGCTCGGATACCGCAGTTGTACCGGACGGCCTGGTTGCTGGCAGGGGATCGGCATCATGCGGAGGACCTCGTACAAGAGACGCTGGCGAAGCTGCTGACCGTCTGGTCGCGGATCGAGAACCCGGGGGCGTACGCGCGAACCGCCTTGGTGCGGACGTACATCTCGCAGCGGCGGCGCAAGAGCTGGGGCGAACGGCCTACCGGCGAAGTGCCTGAAGTGGTGGAGCGCCCCGGGGACCCGGAGTTGCGGATGGCGTTGCAGGGGGCGCTGGCGGAGTTGGCGCCGCTGGATCGCGCCGTGCTGGTGCTGCGGTTCTTCGAAGATCGCAGCGTCGAGCAAGTGGCGCTGGATCTCGGCAAGACCACCAGTGCGATCACCACTCGCACCGCCCGCGCCCTGGACCGCCTCCGGGCGGTACTCGGCGACGACGCCCAGCTGATCGCGCTCTGAACCAGAGGAGAACCATGAACACGCAACTCACCGACCTGATGCAGCGGGCCACCGAGAACCTCGAACCGGTCACCCCGGACCTGCTGGAGCGCAGCGTCACCCACGGCCTCCGGCTACGTCGCCGGCGTACGGTCATCCGCACCGCAGGCGGCGCCGGCGCTGTACTCGCCACGGTCGGCCTGATCGCCGGCGGAGTCCAGCTACTCGGCTCCCCCAAGGACACAGCGACCGCGGGCACTCCCGCCCCGCTCCCAGTCGCCAAACCGTCCGTCAAGCCATCCCAATCGGCCACACCCCCGTCGAGCAAGCCCGCCGGCACGACCGCAGCGAAGACCCTCAACACCCTGCGGAGCCTGGTCGCGGCCCCGGGACGCACCTTCTCGGAGCCGGAGACCTGGGGTGAGCGCGGCTTCACCGGTGCGGCGTACGTGGTCAACGACGGCAAGGGCGCCTCACGCGTCGACGTGATGCTGTCCGGCGGCGGTGAGATCAACCCCTGCGGACAGCACCGCGCCGGCTGCACCACACTGCCCGACGGCTCCGTCCTGTACACCGCCAAGGAACAGCCGACCTACTCGGACTCCCGGCAGGCCGAGTTCGGTGTCGTCGGCAACTTCGTCACGCTGTTCCGCCCGGATGGCCGCAACATCAATGTGACGAGCTACAACGGCCCCGCCGAGAAGGGCCGCCAGCACACTCGTACGCACCCGATGCTGTCCATCCAGGACCTCACCACGCTGGCAAAGAGCAAGGCCTGGAAGCTGCCCCCGGTCAGCTCCACTTCATTCGGCAAGCCGGCCAAGTAGCTCAACGACGGAGGAAGCGGACCGCGTCGGCGACGACGTAGCCGCTGGGGGTGTCGGTGAGGGACACCGAGGCGGCGAGACCGGCAGCGAAGGTGTACGTACCCAAGCTGACCCACTCGCCGCCTCGCGAGTCCGGCGCCCCACGAACGGTCTGATCAACCAGGACCGTGCTGGACCCACCTGCGTACGTGACGGTGTACGGCGCAGCGGTCGACCGGTTCGAAGCGGCTGTGTACGACACCAGCACCTCGTACCGCCCGTCACCGGGAAGACATGGCTGCCAGCGCACTTGTGCGGTACCGGCGCCCGGAGCATGCGATGCATAGTTCCCGCTGTAGTAGCCGGGCACTCCGGTACCACTGGGCCAACTGCCCGCGACAACTGAGTAGCCGAGCGCACCGTTGTCCACAGTGATCTCCTCGGAGACATCTGGTGTAGCAGGCCCCTGGGTGAGCGTCAGCTTGTCGAGGGCAACAGCCTGACCACCACCTCGGCCGGCACCAGCCGCAGCGAACCGGACGACATGCGGTCCACCACTCAGGCGCATGGTCCCCAGCAAGAGCACGTCGTACCCGGCTGCTGTCTCCGAGGTCGTGTCGATCAGGTAGTTACGTGGCTTCTGCCCGTCGACCGTCATCGACACCAGTCCGCCGTCCGGAGACCGGTGGTAGCGCAGCCACAGCTCGTACTCCCCCGGCCCGGGCGCTACTACCCGGCACTCCAACTGCTTCACCGGATAGGACGTAGACCGGATCCGCGGACCGCTGACCAAGCTGTCACGGCCTTGTGTCAACCACTCCAGGTTGAACCGGCACACGTTGACGCGCAGCGGGAAGCTGGGGATGTCACCGTCGCAGCCGTAGATCAGCACGATCGTGCCGTCGGACAGCCGCGCCAGGTCCGAGTAGTACGAACGCCCCGGGTTGATCACCCGGCTGTAGCGCAGGCTCTGCGTACTGTCGTAGCTGATCGAAACAGTCATGTTGTACCGCATCGGTGAGTCCGGACGGCTGAACAGGATGCGTCCACGCGTGTACCCGAGCATGCCGGCGTCGACCGCATTGAACGTCCCGGTACCGCCGTCCATCACCGGAGCCGACCAGGTCAGTCCACGGTCCTTGCTGACCGACACAATGCGCTGCCGGTTCCCACCTGCTGCGTAGCGTCCGTTGATCAGCACCGATCCGTCATCCAGCTGGACCAGGCGGGCCTCGTTGATCGGGTAGTCCGCCGACACCGGTACCGCACCGGTCGTTTGCCACGTACGCCCGTGGTCGTCGCTGTAGACGGAGGCGACACCGTACATCCGCTCGACGACGGTGTTGCCGACGATCACCCGGCGGTGCGCCACGTTCATCAGCAGCCGCCCGTTGTCCAGCTGGATGCCGTGACCCGGTCCAGGTGAGTGCAGCGCCCAGTCGTACCCGAAGTGGTCGAACAGATCGAGTACGCGCGGCTCGCCCCACGTGATGCCCTGGTCCTTGCTGGAGATGACATGTAGTACGCCGGTGTCGCCGGAGCAGCTGGTGTTCTCTGGTAGCCGCTCGGACAAGGCGTAGAACAGGAACACTTCGTGCGTTTGCCGGTCGTACACCGCTGCCGGATTGCCCCAGGACTGGCCGTCCACGGACGGTACGACGACCTGCGACTCGCTCCAGCTGTCGCCCTTGTCGGTACTGCGTCGCATCAGCAAGTCACGCGGTCCCGCATCGCACACCTCGTGCCGCCCCTCGCAGAACGCGAGGATCGTGTCATCGGGCAGCACCGTCAGACCGTGTACGTGGTAGTTCGCCAACGGTCCTGAGGACGCGTCCCACAGCGTCTGCTCGTCGTACGCCGGTTGGCCTGGCGTACGACGTGCGAACGCCGGTGTTACACCAGTCATCGCAACACCTAGTCCTACTGTGAAAGCCCGCCGACTGATCATCACGCACTCCTGGGGATGAGGTGTTCTTCCAGCGGTTCTACGAGCTCGGTCAGCCGTTCCAGCTCATCCGGTGTGACCGGAGCGAGCGGGGGCGCGCAGTGCGCCGGGCACAGACCACGTGCGTTCAGCAGTGCCTTGACCGTCGGTACGCCCGGGCGCACCGTGTGGATCTTGGTCAGCGCAGTTGCCAGCTTCTGCAGCCGGTCCAGCTCAGCGCCCGGAGCAACCAGCTGCAATGCCAGTCCAGGAGCCAAGTTGGCGATGCCAGGCGTGATGCCGGGTACGCCGGCCCGGATCGCGTCCGCCAAGCCGTGCTCATCGCCTTGACTGACCTCGAGTCCAAGCGACATGAGGTAGTGCAGCATCTCGGTGTCACCCGAGGAGTCCTTCACCCCGACTAGGTACGGCTTAGACGCGGCTGCACTCTCTTGCGTGAACAGAGTCGAGCGGGGCGAGTTGTAGGCGACCACGGGCAGCCCGTGGCGACTGAGCGCCTCGAAGTGCGCTACCACCTCGTCGGGGCGGTGTTTGAAGAACGTAGGCGGACTGGACACAATCCCGTCCGCACCGGCCGCGGCAGCGTCGTCAGCTCGCCGCTCCGCTTCCGCAGTCCCAGGGGCCGTCACGTTGACCAGGACCGTCCCGTCCGTGACCAGCTCCTGCCAGCGCTTCACAACTCCGGCCGCGAACTCACCAGACAGCTCCGCTGGGATCAGCGGCCCTTCCCCATTGCTGCCGAGCAACATCAGCCGACGTACGCCGACAGCGGCCATTGCTGCCAGCAAGTTCTCTGCCGCCTCCGCAGACGGCACTCCAGGAGCTGACATCGGCGTCACCAACGGAACGACCACGCCACTCAGCAGACTCATCCGTGCCACCTCTCGTCGTCGAACAACGTGACTTCGCCGCGCTCCATCAGCACGATCAGACTCAGTAGTGCGCCCCAGGTCTGGAACGGCTCGCTGTTCGGCTTGTCGCAGGCGGCGCCGTGCACACTGGAGTAGTTCTCATGGATGTGCCGGTGCTCGTTCCACTCCTTCAGCACCAGCCGCGAGCTGCCGTCGGCCAGCCAGGTGGCTGCGTCCTTCTCACCTGCCCGCAGCAACCCCAGGTACACCAAGAAGTTCACCGGCGGCCAAGCACGCAGCTCCCAGTACGACGTCTCCTTGAGCTGGATCGGCTCGTGCCGCGATGACGTCGGCAAGATCCACTCACCACCGAACCCGTCATCGGCCAGTAGGTGCTCGGACAGCATCCGCCCGACGCGCTCCCCCGTACCCACTCCGGCCAACAGCGGGTAGAAGCTCATCGTCGACAGCCGCTCGGTCACCTGGCCGGTGTCGGTCCGACGACTCCGGTAGATGCCGCTCGGCTCGTCCCACAGCGTCTCCATGGCGCGTACGACGGTTTGCTGCCGATCCCGTAGTTCAGCAGCTATCGCTTTCTCGCCCAGGATGTCCGCGATGTCAGCCAGTGCCTCACAGTCGGCGGCGTACAGGCTGTTCATGCCCACGTCGTGCGCGGCCAGCAGACTCTTCTCCTGGTCGAACAGCACGTCGTCGAACACCGGATGCCCGTCCCATCCGGTCTCACAGGTCGCTCCGAAGTGCTGATGTATTCGCGGAACGTCCTGCGGTGACGGGTACTCCGGGTCGAAGTACGTCGACCCCGCGCACAACAGCTCGCCGTCACGGCGTGCGCGCCACCACCAGCGGTTCCAGGAGAGCAGTGGCTCGAAGGTCTCCTCCAGGAACCACCTGTCGCCGAACCGCCGGTACAGCTCCAGAACGGTCAGCGATCCGATCGGCGGCTGCGAACCGTCGTACGTCTTCCGGCCGGTGCCCTGCTCGACGTTCGGGACGAAACCGTCCGGGGTGCGGGCACGGAGCATCTCGATCACGTTCACGTACGCGGCCGGCTTGCTGTTCGGCGCCGCGATCAACGCGTTGAAGAACGCATCCCAGCAGAACAACGCGTACCCACCGCGCTTGCCGACGTTCCAGAGCCGGCTCACGGTCGTGATCACCCGCGCCTTGGACGGCTCGTAGATCGTGTTCCACGAGATCGCGTCCCGAACGATCTCGTGATGCTGAGCAATCGGGTCAGCGCCGGCGACACCGAACTCAGCCGATGCGCTCGCGACAATCGCCGCGATCTCGGCCAGACTCCGTTCACGACCCGTGGACACGCCGACCGTCTGGGACAGTTCGACGGCAAGGTACGGACCATCGATGTCGCAGTACGGATCATCGACGTGCTTGCCGGTCGTGAAGACGGCGATGACCCGATCGCCAGTCGCGCGAATCCGCTCGCCCTCGCGCACCACGACACCCGGGCGATTCCAGAGGTAGTTGACCGCGACCGTCAGCAACGCGCTCTTCTGCTGATTGGCCAACGGCGTCACCAGCGCCACCAGGTCATCGCCGACCTGCGCGGTCTGGACCCGGATGGTCACCCCGGCCCAGCTAACAGTCGTCTCGGTATAGCTCCCGTCGTACGCGTGCGGGCCGAGGGTCACCGTCTCCGCGCCCTCGGTTCGCCGCCCGATCTGCGCGGTCCGCAGCGACGTTCCGCGGTAGTACTCCTTCAGCCCGAAGGACACGCCGAGCGCATCCGGGAGCAGGACCTGGGTCAGCACACTGCGGGTGTCCCAGGTGTTCCAGCCGCGCCCCAACTCGTCCTGGAGCCGGTCGTAAGCCGCCGCACTCTCGTTCGTCATAGCACCAGCCTGGCACCGACGACTTGGCTAATACGAATTACCCGGCGCGTTCCTCGATCACTTCACCGCGAGTACGCCGTGCGTCACCAACTCGACACCGATCGCGAGCGTGAGGAAGCCGATGATCCGGCTGAGCGCGCCCAGACCGGTTGGACCGAGCTTGTCGACCAGCGGGGTACCGAATCGGAGCATCAGCGCGACCAGCGCGGCCAGGACCAGCGCCGCCACGATCACACTCAGCCGATTGGTGATCCCTGGATGCCGCGCAGTAAGCGCGATCACGACCCCGATCGCACCCGGACCGGCGATCAGCGGTAACGCCATCGGCGAGAACGACACGTCCGGCTTGACCACGCCGTGCGTCTTCTCGTCGTCGGTCAGCGCCTGCCGGGACACGATCATCCCGAAACCGGAGTGCGCGACGACCAGTCCACCGGCGATCTGCAGCGCCGGCAGACCGATGCCCAGCCCCTCCAGCACCAGCGTCCCGAGCAGCGCGAACACCGCCAGGATGCCGAGCACGTAGACACCGGTCATCACCGCCTGGCGCTTCATGGCGGCCCGGTCGACGCCCTCGGTCAGCCCCGCGAACGTGGCCAGCGCGCCGATCGGGTTGGTGATCGGCAGCAAGGCGGCTAGCGCCGAAACCGCAACGTGTACGGGCTCCACGGTCGGGAGCGTACACCTCTCGACCGACAGAGCGCGTACCTCACAACGGCGGTTCGACGTACCAGCGCGGCAACTGATCCGGCTGGAGGTTCGTCGCGTCGCCGGGGCGGGACAACGTGAGGATCGCCTGCTGGATCTCGGGGCGTTCGTTCAGCGCGTCCTCGATCGCGTACAGGCGGGCGGCGACCTCCGACTCGACGTCGTTGCCGACGACATCGACCGCGGCGACGAGGAAGATCCGGTCCGCGCCGACCCACTCCATGTGCAAGAAGGTCACCCGCTCGATGTCCTGGTGGTTGAGCAGCGCGCGCAGTACCCGGTTCCGCGCCAGCGGCGTGACTGCCTCGCCGGTCAGGAAGTCCATGTTCCGGCTGATCAGGAACAGCGCCACGACGCCGAGCAGTACACCGACCACGATCGAGCCGATCGCGTCCCAGACCGCGTTGCCGGTCAGTTGATGCAGGAAGATCGCGACGCCGGCGATCAAGATGCCGATCAGCGCGGACAGGTCCTCGACGAACACCGCGCGGAGCACCGGGTTCGAGGTGATCCGCACGTACCGCCAAGGTCGCAGCATCCGCTCGAGCGCACCGGCCTTGGTCTGCCGCATGGCCTGGGTGAACGAGATCCCTTCCAGTACGAACGAGACGCCGAGCACCGCGTACGCCCAACCGTACGAGGTGTTTTCCGCCTCACCGTGCTCGAGCGACTGGATGCCGTGCCACACCGACACCGCGGCGCCCACGGTGAACAGGCCGAACGCGGCGAACATCGACCAGACGTAGCCGACCCGCCCGTACCCGAGTGGGTGCTTCCGGTCGGCCGGCTTCCGCGCCCGCCGCTCCCCGACCAGCAGGAAGACCTCGTTGCCGGTATCGGCCCAGGAATGCGCCGACTCCGCCGCCATCGACGCCGAACCGGTGATCACCGCGACGATCGTCTTGGCCACCGCGATCAACAGGTTCGCCGTGAGCGCGACCAGGACCGTCAGGAGACTCTCGCTCCCGCCATCCGCCTCGTCGGTACTGCTCACAGCTCTGACATTAGGTCATCCGACTCCCGTCATCTGGTAGGCCGGATGATGCGTTGCTCGATTGCGCGGTTCACTGCGCCGGCCCGGTTGTCGACCTCGAGCTTGGAGTAGATGTGGGCGAGGTGCGACTTGACCGTCGCCTCGCTGACGAACAGCAACTTGGCCAGGTCGCGGTTCGACTTGCCGCTGGCGAGCAGGGTGAGGATCTCCACCTCCCGCTCGGTCAGGCTCGGCCCGGAGCGTCGCATCAGCCGCGCAGCGACCGCCGGCGCCAGCACGGTCTCGCCGCGGGCAGTACCGCGGATCGCCCGGAACAGGTCCTCTGGTGGCGCATCCTTCAGCAGGTACCCGGAGGCGCCCGCGTCGATCGCGCTCATGATGTCGGCCTCGGTGTCGTACGTCGTCAGCACCAGCACGTACGGCGGGTCGGGCAGCGCTCGTAGTCGTGCGGTCGCCTCGGCTCCACCCGCGCCGGCGCCGAGGTTGAGGTCCATCAGCACCACGTCCGGATGGAAGGCCGCGACGAGTTGCTCGGCACTGTTCGCATCTGGGGCCTCGCCGACGACGGACAGGTCCTCCTGTCCCTCGAGCAAGGCCCGAACCCCGGCTCGCACGACCGGGTGGTCGTCGACCAGAGCCACGCTGATCATGGACTTTCCTTCGTCGCCCGCAACGGAACCGACGCGGCCAGCGCGGTTCCCTCGCCCGGTTCACTCTCCAGCACCAGCGTTCCTCCCAGTTGTTTCAGCCGGTCACGAACTCCGGCCAGACCGTGTCCGCGGTCGGAATCGATCTTGGCACGAGATCGCGGAAGGCCGCGGCCGTTATCCACAACGTCGAGGACGACGGCATCGGGCTGGTAGGTGAGCGTCACGACGGCCGATTGCGCGGCGGCGTGTTCGAGTACGTTCGCCAGTGCGCCGCGGGCCGTACGCAGCAAGGCGGTCTCCACTTCGGAGTCGAGCGTCACGGGCGTACCGTGCACCTGCACGCGGACCTCTACTGGGCTGTGCGCTGCCAGCCGCTCACAGGTGCGGCGGAGGGCTTCCGGCAGGCCAACCACCAACTCGGCCGGAGCTAGGTCGCGTACTACTCTCCTGGCCTCGTCCAGCCCGTCACGTGCGGTGGCAGCTGCCTGAGCGGCGTGTAGGCGTGCTTGGGCGGGCTTGTCGTCCCACTCACGCTCGGCAGCGTGCAGCAGGAGGTTGATGCTGGACAGGCCCTGCGCCACGCTGTCGTGGATCTCGCGTGACAAACGGGCCCGCTCTGCCAGTACGCCGGCCTGGTGCTGTGCGTCGATCAGATCACCCTGGGCGGCGCTCAGGTCGTCCAGCAACGCCTGCCGGGCCAGTGCGTCCCGCTCCAGCGCCCGATAGGCGCCTACGGCAAGCACTGCGATGCAGACCGGCCCCAGCACGATGGTCGGATCGACCCGGTCAGCCATCCGCGTCCACTGCACCACTGTGACCACCACCATGCCCGCTACGACCAGACAGGCCGGGCGGAACGACAGGACCCGCAGTGCAACGAAGGAGAGCGGCACAGCGCACCAGGCGAACGACGGTGCCAGTAGCACCAGCAGGAACCACTCGAGCACCAGCAGCGCCAGCCAGACCTGGCTGTTGAGCAGGCGGTAAGCCGCGTACGTAGCCAGGAGCACCACGGCGCCCGCAAGCACCAGGGGCACGCGGTCGCCGAAGCCGTGACCGGTCAGGTAGCGCACCGCGGAGGCCAGCACGAGGACGACCAGCGCCGCATGCAGCGCGGTCGCCAGTCGGTGCGCGTGGCCCAGGATCGCCGGATTGTCTGCAGTGGTCATGTCCTGCCGATCGTAGGCCGGAAAGTGCCGGTTCCGAATCATCCGTTCGGCTAGCCGTTGCTGGCCGAACGCCTGTCGTGCGGACGGCCGCGGCGACGGAGGCTGGAACCAGTCCGGAACCGATCCGCACTCCCCGACCCACCTGATTCGCACTCCCGACCGACCTATTCGCACTTCCCGACCGACTGAGAGGTCCGCACATGTCCGTCCGTACGCTGTCCGCCACCCTCGCGCTGTCCGCCACGCTGCTCGGCCTCGGAGCCTCGACCGCCTCCGCCGCCCGGCCGAGCACCTACGAGCTACCCGGTGACCCCGGTGGGTCGAAGTTCGAGGGCATCGGCTTCGACGCCCGGACGCAGACCTACTACGTGTCCGAGACCACCGGCGGCGAGATCCACCGCGGGCAACTGCGGTCCGGCTCCGCCGCGGAGTGGCTGCGCGGCGACGGCACCGACGGCCGCTGGACCGCCCGTGGTGTCAACGTCGACTCCCAGGGCCGGGTGTATGTCGCCGGCGGACCGAACGGGATCGACCACCCCGGTGCGCCGGACCTCTGGGTGTACGACCGCGACGGGCGGCTGCTCGCCGCGCTGCGCACCGGCGTACCGAACACGTTCCTGAACGACCTGGTGATCGGGCCGGACGGCGCGGCGTACGTGACCAACTCCAATGCCCCGCAGGTCTTCCGGGTGTCCGAGCAGGGTGGTCAGTGGAGCATCAAGACCTGGGCCGACGGGACGGGCACGATCGAGACAGCGACCGGCTTCAACCTGGGCGGCATCGTCGTGTCACCCGATCGGAAGGCGCTGGTAGTGGCCCAAGGCAACGTCGGCAAGCTCTGGCGCTTCGACCTGCGGTCCGGCCAGGCCACTCCGATCGACACCGCCGGGGCCAACCTGGTCGACGCCGACGGACTCGTGCAGCAGGGCACCAGCCTGTGGGTCGTGCGGAACTTCTCCCGCGTGCTGAGCACCCTGCGCCTGGCCCCAGACGGCCGGACCGCGCGGCTGGTGTCGGCGACACCGACCGACCCGGACCGGGTGCTGACGACCGCCAAGTTCGCGCAGGGCCGGTTGCTGGTGGTGGACAGCAAGTTCGACGAGCCGACCGCGGTCCCGCCGTACCAGGTCATCGCCATGAACCCGCCGCGCCGATGAAGCGCCGTCCGATCGCCGTGGTCGCCGTCCTGCTGATGGCGGTGACCACAGCGTGTTCCACTGAGACCAGCAGTACACCGAGTCCCACCGCACCGACCTCGGCACCGACGACCGGCGCGACCACCGAGCCGACCAGCGGGCCGAGCGCCGGGCCTGGCTCGGCGCCTACTACGCAGCCATCGACCGCGAGGAGTACCTCAGTGCAGTCCGCTCTCGACCGCCAGCTGATCGCCGCCGCCTGGAAGAACGACGTCTCCGAGGCGAAGCGCTTGATCGCAGCCGGTACGAACGTCAACACGACCGACGACACCGTGCAGAGCGCGTTCCTGATCGCCGCCAGCGAGGGCTACCTCGACCTGCTCAACCTCACGCTGGCCAACGGCGCGGACGTTCGCAGCCTGGACAGCTACCACGGCACCGCCCTGATCCGCGCCGCCGAGCGTGGCCATGCAGCCGTCGTCGGACGGCTCATCCAGGCCGGCGTAGCGATCGACCACGTCAACAACCTGGGCTGGACCGCACTGCACGAAGCGATCTTGCTCGGCAAGGGCAACCAGGAGTACCTCGACACCGTGCGACTGCTGATCGCCGCCGGAGCAGACCGAAACAAACCCGCCGCCAAGGACGGCACCACGCCGGTTCAAGGCGCAAAGCAACGCGGCCAAACCGAGGTAAGTGATGTCCTGGCCACCAAGGCGCCCGCAAGTGCGCTACTAGGTGCCGCGACATCCGGTGACGCCAACAAGGTCGCCGCGGCATTGGCAGCCGGCGCATCGATCGAGACCCGCGACGATCACCGGCGTACGCCGCTGTTGCTCGCCGCGCTCAACGACCGGGTGGACGCGGCCCGCCTCTTGGTGCAGCTCGGCGCCGACCCGGATGCACAGGACGACCGGCAGGACTCCGCCTGGCTCGTCACCGGTGTCACCGGCAGCGTGGCGATGCTGGAGACCCTGCTCCCGGCGAACCCGGACCTGACCCTGCGGAACCGGTTCGGCGGCATCTCCGTCATCCCGGCCAGTGAACGCGGCCACGTCGAGTACGTACGCCGAGTGGTCCAGACCAAGATCAACGTCAACCACGTCAACAACCTCGGGTGGACGGCCTTGCTGGAGGCGATCATCCTCGGCAAGGGCAGCAAGCCGTGGCAGGAAATCGTCCAGATCCTCCTCGACGCCGGCGCCAATCCGAGCCTCGCCGACGCCGATGGAGTCACGCCGCTCCAGCACGCCGAGTCACGCGGCTACGACCAGATCGCCAAGATCCTCCGCACCGCCGGAGCGCGCCAATGACGCCTACCTCGGACGTCCGATGAGCGCCGGCCGGACGTCCCCTCATCGGGCAGCTGCCGGATCAGTCGCGGGTGAGACAGCGGGACGGCAGTTCGAACCAGCGGAGGTGGTCGAACTCGCGGTTCACCCGGCCTTCCGGATCGGACGGGTTGTCCGCGCAGGTGGCGAGCAGCTCGCGGGCCTCGGCCAAGTACCCGTCGAGCGCCGATTCCGGCGCCGTGTGATCGTGGCGCGGGTACCGGAGCCTGCCGTCGGCGTCGTACCCGACCTGCGAGAGCCGCATCGGCGGCTCGACCGGACCGCGGTGATGCCGCCAGAGACCGTTCGCCGGATCGAATCGGTAGTCGCCGAGCAACCGCCACCCGTCCCGGGCCACCAGCTTGACCGCCTCGACGACGTACGTGAACACCGCCGCCGAGATGAAGTAGTTGAAGTTGACCCGCACCCACCCCGGCTTGATCCCCTCGCAGCCGTGGAGGATCTCCTCCTCGAACTCGTGCGAGCGATCAAGGTCGATCCCGAGCAGCGCATGACCGTACGGACCGGCACACGAACAACCGCCCCGCGACTGAATCCCGAAGAGGTCGTTCAGCAACGCGACCACGAAGTTGTGGTGCAGGTACCGCCCCGACGGCGCCTTCACCACGAAAGACACGATCGACAACCGCTCGGCGTCCAGGTTGCCGAGGATCTGGAGGTTCGGCTCGTCCTTCCACGCTTCGACCGCACGGCGCAGGTAGGCGTTCTCATGCGCGCGGATCACGTCGATCCCGACCGCCTGTTTCAGCTGGAACGCCAGACCGGCACGGATCGACCCGATGATCGCGGGCGTCCCGCCCTCCTCGCGGTGCACCGGATCGTCGAGATACCGATGCTCCAGCGGGTTCACGTACGCGACGGTCCCACCGCCCGGCACATCCGGGACCCGGTTGCGCAGCAGCTCCCGGCGGGCGACGAGTACCCCCGGCGTACCGGGGCCGCCGATCAGCTTGTGCGGGCTGAGGAAGATCGCGTCCTTGTACGCGAGCGGATCGTCCTGGTGACCGCCGTACATGTCGATCTCGATGTACGGCGCCGCGGCCGCGAAATCCCAGAACGACAACGCGCCGTACCGGTGCAGCAACGCCGAGACCCGGTGCGTGTTGCTGACGATCCCGGTGACGTTGCTCGCTGCCGAGAAGGACCCGATCTTCAGCGGGCGATCGGCGTACTCGCGCAGTCGTGACTCCAGCTGACCGATGTCGATGTGACCGTCCTGATCCTGGCTGATCATCACCACATCGGCGATCGACTCCCGCCAGGGCAACTCGTTCGAGTGATGCTCGTACGGGCCGATGAACACCACCGGGCGCTGCTCCGGCGGGATCTGATCGGTCAGGTGGTAGGTGTCGTCGAGCTCGGCGGGAATCCGCAGGCCCATCACACCGATCAGCTTGTCGATCGCACCGGTCGCGCCGGAGCCGCAGAAGATCACCGCGGTCGCGTCGTCGCCGCCGACGCTGGTGTGGATGATCCGGCGGGCGTCCTCGCGCAGCCGGGTGGTCTGCAGACCGGTACCGCTCGACTCGGTGTGCGTGTTCGCGTACCGCGGCAGCACCTCGGCGCGGATGAAGTCCTCGAGGAAGGTCAGCGCCCGGCCGGACGCCGTGTAGTCGGCGTACGTGACGCGGCGCGGACCGTACGGCCCCGGCATCACCTGGTCGTCGCCGATCACCGACGCCCGGATTCGCCGCAGCAACGGCGTCTCAGGCGGCATCTCCGGCGGCACGTCGGTCTGACTGCCGGCCTGCTCGCCCTGGATGCTCATGTGGCCAGGGTAGGTCCGCGGAGTGATGTTCGTCTCGTGTGGCGACGTGGCGCTCTGGATAGGGTCGGTGCCAGTCGACCGCGAGGAGTTTGGGATGACGTTTTCCGCCGAGCTGTGGGACCGCGGTGCCGCCGGCGTGTACGAGCAGATCGTCCGGCACCCGTTCATCACCGGGCTGACCGACGGGAGCCTCGACCACGACGCGTTCCGCTACTTCATCGTCCAGGACAGCCACTACCTGCGGGCGTACTCGCGAGCACTCAGCCTGGTCGCCGGACGCGCACCGGACGAGGACGCGGTCCGCATGTTCGCGCTGCACGCGGCCAACGCAATCGCGGTGGAGCAGGAGCTGCACACCTCATTGCTGGAGTCACTCGGTCTCACCACTGCCGACGTGGACGCTGCCGGTTCCGGTCCGACCACTACGGCGTACATGTCCTATCTGACCGCGGTCTGCGCCACAGGTACATACGCCGAGGCGGTAGCTGCCGTGCTGCCCTGCTACTGGATCTACCGCGACGTCGGACGGGAGCTGCTCAAGCGGTCCTCCTCCGACCCGCTGTACGCGAAGTGGATCGCCACGTACGGCTCCGAGGAGTTCGACGCGGTAGTCGAGGACGTGCTCGCCGTCACCGATGCACTGGACGTAGGCGCCGCGGAGCGGGAACGTTGTCACCAGCACTTCGCCATGACGTGCCGCTACGAATGGATGTTCTGGGACGCCGCGTACCACAAGCTCGATTGGCCGGTGGGATGAAGGACTTCTACGACGTCGTCATAGTCGGCGGTGGGCACAACGGGCTCGTCGCCGCCACGTACCTGGCCCAGTCCGGGCTGTCCACGCTCATCCTCGAGCAACAGGCGCACACCGGCGGTGCGGCAGTCAGCGAGCGCGTCTTTCCCGGCGTGGACGCCCGCCTGTCCCGCTACTCGTACCTGGTCAGTCTGCTGCCCGACAAGATCGTCGCCGACCTGGGGCTGGCATCGGAGCTCAGATCACGCTCAGTCGCGTCGTACACACCCGTGCGTCGCTCCGGACGTGACATCGGCCTGATGGTGGAGCGCCCCGAGGGTGCGGCGACCAGAGAGTCGTTCAGGGCGCTCACCGGCACCGACACCGAGTACGAGGCCTGGACCGACTTCTACGGCGCAGTCGGCACGCTGGCCGCTGCAGTGGCGCCCACACTGCTCGAACCACTGCAGCCTGCTGCTGACCTGCGCTCCCGCGTCGGCAACTCACTGTGGGAAGAGCTGGTCGAGCGGCCGCTGGGCGAGACCATCGAACGCCGCTTCGCCGACGACACCGTCCGCGGCGTCGTAGCGACTGACTCGGTCATCGGTACGTTCGCTGGGCTGCACGACGAGTCACTGATCCAGAACAGGTGCTTCCTGTACCACCTGATCGGCAACGGCACCGGCGAGTGGCGCGTGCCCGTCGGTGGCATGGGAGCCGTCACGGACGCACTGGCAGCCGCTGCACGACGCGCCGGTGCCGCACTGGTGACCAACGCGTCAGTCACCTCAGTAGAGGTCGACGGCGTACGCGGATCGGTCACCTGGCTCGGCGGCGACGGCGAGCGTTCCGTCGACTGCTCCTGGGTTCTCTCCAACGTCGCACCGTCCACCCTGGCCGAGCTACGCGGCCAGACCGGTGTCGAGAAGCCGGAGGGCTCCCAGCTCAAGATCAACCTGCTGCTCCGGCACCTACCGGCTCTCAAGTCCGGTGACGACCCGGCGCGTGCGTTCGCCGGTACGTTCCACATCGACGAGGACTACACCCAGCTCGAGTCGGCGTACCAGTCCGCTCTGGCAGGCCAGCTGCCGCCCGTACCGCCGTCCGAGGTGTACTGCCACTCACTGACCGACCCGTCCATCCTCTCCCCCGAGCTGATTGCCTCCGGCCACCACACGCTGACCGTCTTCGGCGTCCACTTCCCCGCCCGTTTGTTTGCCTCCGACAACGAATCGGCCCGCGCCGAGGCCACCCGCCGGGTCCTGGCCGGCCTCGAGTCGTACCTGGCCGAACCACTCGACGCCTGCATCGCCCGCGACGCCGACGGCAACCCGTGCATCGAGGCGAAGACCCCGTACGACATCGAGGAATCCGTCGGCATGCCCGGCGGCCACATCTTCCACGGCGACCTCCAATGGCCCTGGGCCACCACCCCCGCCGAGGCCGGCCGCTGGGGCACCGAAACCGACACCGCCAACCTCCTCCGCTGCGGCTCCGGCGCCCACCGAGGCGGCGCCGTCTCCGGCCTGGGCGGCCACAACGCCGCCATGACCATCCTCACCCGCTAACCGATTTCGCATCTCCCCAATCCTCCTGCTACGCTCCTCTTCGTTCGAAAGCAACACCAAGCGCCGCTAGCTCAATTGGCAGAGCAGCTGACTCTTAATCAGCGGGTTCGGGGTTCGAGTCCCTGGCGGCGCACAAAAGCCCAGGTCAGAGAGCTGATCTGGGCTTTCGCTTATGTGGCCCCATGCTTTATCCCATGCTTTTGTGTCCTACGCCACGTCGGACCCGTAGGTGTCGGTGGTATCTGTCGGGTCAGGATGCCGGTGTGGGTCTGCAACGTCCGGTGGCTTGTTGAGGGGTGCCTCCAGCGCTGCCGGGTTCTTCGCCTTCCGTCTCATGTAGACATCTGGGTTAGCGACGGCCTGGCCGGCGAGTCCGGGAGTGGCGAGATGCATGGGGCGCGGTTCGTGGCCGGTATTGCGGTGACCGTGGGTGTTCGGCGTCGTCTACGGCGGGTTCGCAGTCCTCGGCATCGCGCTGGCCGTCCGCCTGGCGGACTACGTAGGGGTCCGCTGGTTCGACTCATCGTGAAGCCGCCGAAACCTCCGAAGCTATGGCTGAGCGTTGCCGGTTGGCTCGCGCTCCTCGCGTTCGGCGCGGCCAATCTCTGGAATTGCCGGGCCGGGATCCAGCGGACCCCTCGGCATGACTCTCCCCGCTGAGGCCCTGAGGCCGAGGTCCAAGAACTTTTTAGAAAGTTTGGTAGAGCTGTCGAAGGGGGCGCGGTGACTTCGATAACGGGGTGAAAACACACCCTGATGATCGGAGTGAGCGATGAGTGAAGGTGTTGTCCGCAGTGTGGGGCGGTCGGGTGCGCGGGTGGTGGCGGTCTGGCTGGTTCAGGGCGGCTTGGCGGTGCAGTTCGCGGTTGGTGGCGCCTCGAAGTTGTTCGGGGTTGAGGCGATGGTCCGGATGTTCGACGACATCGGGGGCGGTCAGTGGCTCCGTGTCGCCGTTGGGCTGCTTGAGCTTGCCGGCGCGATCAGTCTGCTGGTTCCCCGGCTGGCCGCCGTCGCTGCTGGAGGTCTCATCTTGTTGATGGCGGGTGCGGCTGTCACCAACGTCGTGTTCCTCGGTACGGCGCCGACGATGCCGCTCGTGTTCGGCATCCTCGCCGGTGTGGTCGCGTACGCCCGGCGCCGGCAACTCGTCGTACTGGTCCGTCGCTGAACTCATAGAAAAGGAGACGATCATGTCCCTCAGCAGTCTTGCGCCCCTGATCGGCACGTGGAAGGTCGAAGGTCCGGGTCATCACGGCACGGTCAGCTACGAATGGTTCGAGGACGGAGCGTTCGTCGTCCAGCGGGTCGAGTTGACGAACGACGGCGAGAACAGCCGCGGCGTCGAGTACATCGGCTTCGACACCGATACCGGTACACTCCGGTCTCACTACTTCTCGAACACCGGCAAGATCCTCGAGTACACCTATCAACTGGACGGCAGCACGTTGACGATCTGGTTCGGCGGCACGGACTCGCCGGCCAAGTTCATCGGCGAGTTCGACAGCGGTTTCTCGGTCAGCACCGGTGCCTGGCAGTGGCCGGGCGGCGGGTACGAGTCGACCATGACACGTGTGGGGTGATCGGCAGTGAAGTACATGATCATGACCTTCGGGGACGAGTCGGCCTGGGACACCCTGGGGCTCGGCGGCGGCGAGCCGACCTGGACGCCGGAGCAGGTGGACGCGCACTTCCAGGCGATGGGAGCGTTCTACGGCGAGCTGGCGGCCAACGGTGAGCTGGTCACCGGGTTCGGGCTGGCCGATCCCTCGCACACGCTGACGATCGAGGTCGTCGACGGCCGGCCGGTCGCCTCCGACGGACCGTATGCCGAGGCCAAGGAGGTGCTCGCGGGGTTCGGGATCATCGACGTCGGCTCGCACGACCGGGCCGTCGAGCTGGCCGCCCGGTTCTCGGCGCTGGTCGAGACGCGGGTCGAACTGCGACCGGTGATGGACCAGGGCGGCCAGGAGATGTGACCGGAGATTCGACGAGGAGACATGACCGGGAAGGCTGACCGGTGACCCAGGCCGCGGCGGACGGCGCCCGGACCGAGGACCTGCTGCGCGAACTCGCGCCGCGGGTCCTCGCCGCTGTCACCCGGCGGTTCGGTCGCTTCGATGTCGCCGAGGACGCAGTCCAGGAGGCGTTGCTGGCGGCGGTCAACGGCTGGGCGAAGGACGGGATCCCGCCCAATCCGGCCGCCTGGCTGACGACGGTCGCCGTACGCCGGATGACCGACATGCTCCGCAGCGAGCAGGCGCGGCGCCGGCGCGAGCAACTGGACGCGGTCCGCCGGCTGCCCGCGGAACTGGTCGACGGCGACGACGGTGTCAGGCCGGACGGGGACGACACGCTCGTGATCCTGTTCCTCTGTTGCCATCCGGAGGTGCAACCGGCCAGTCAGCTGGCGCTGACGCTGCGCGCGGTCGGCGGCCTGACGACGGCCGAGATCGCGCGGGCGCTTCTGGTGCCGGAGGCAACGGTCGGGCAGCGGATCAGCCGCGCGAAGCAGCGCATCAGCCAGTCCGGCGTACGGTTCCGGATGCCCGCGCCGAACGAGCACCGCCCTCGGCTCGCCGTGGTGATGCAGGTGCTCTACCTGATCTTCAACGAGGGCTACACAGCCTCGTCGGGTACGGCGTTGCAACGGGTGGAACTGACCACCGAGGCGATCCGCCTGACGCGGATGCTGCACCAGAAGCTGCCGTCCGAACCGGAGGTCGGCGGCCTGCTCGCCCTGATGCTGCTCACCCACGCGCGCCGGCACGCGCGGACCGGGCCGACCGGTGACCTGATCCCATTGGCCGAGCAGGACCGCGCGCTGTGGGACCGCAAACTGATTGCCGACGGCATCAAACTGCTCGAAGGTGTGCTTCCGTCCCACCGTCCGGGCCCGTACCAGCTGCAGGCCGCGATCGCCGCCGTCCACAGCGAGGCCGATCGCTTCGAGGACACCGACTGGGCGCAGATCGTTGCCTTGTACGACGTACTCGTGCGGATGTCCCCCGATCCCATGGTCCGGCTGAACTCGGCGGTCGCCGTGGCGATGCACCGCGGCCCAGCAGCCGGGCTCGAACTCCTCGACAAGCTCGCCGCTGACCCGAAGTTGGCCGATCATCACCGGCTGGCCGCCGTCCGCGCGCATCTGCTGGAGCAGTCCGGTGACGTGGACGCCGCCCGCGATGCGTATCGCACCGCGGCGAGACTCACCACCAGCGCGCCGGAACAGCGCTATCTGCACGCGCGGGCGGCTCGCCTCACCCAACCTTGATCGGGGCGACCGGGCGGCGAGGTCGGGTCTGTCACTGGACCATGAAGACCGTGTTGTGCAGGCCGCTGGAGCCATTCGGGCGGGGCGGGGCCTGGTCGGCGGTCTGAACCTGACCGGTGGAGTCGGTGGCGCGTACCGTCAGTTTGTGGGTGCCCGGTGTGGCGTTCCAGCGGAAGAGCCACTGCCGCCAGGTGTCGATGTTGTCTTGCGGCGCCAGGCGCGCCGGCTGCCAAGGGCCGTCGTCGACCTGCACCTCCACCTTCTCGATACCGCGGCGCTGGGCCCACGAAGTCGGATCGTAGCCATGTCGTTCTGTGAGCCAAGGAGTTGGTCTTGTGAGTTGTCTTCCTAAGACCGCTTGGCCTCCGACTTCTTGATCGGTGCCTCCACCGCCCAACCGCGATCGGTCCAGTACGCGCTGAAGTCCTGGAACCGGGTGACCTCGAAGTCCACGATCCATTTCGTCGCCGACACATACCCGTACAGGCCGGGCACCACCATCCGGACCGGGAAACCGTGGGCGAACGGCAGCGGCTCGCCGTTCATCGCGACCGCGAACATCGCATCGCGGCCGTCGGTGAGCGCGCTCAGGGGCGTACCGATTGTCAGCCCGTCCACGCTGGTCGACCGCACCGCGTCCGCACCGGTACGAGCACCGGCTTCCTTGAGGACGTCCGCGATCGGTACACCGATCCACCGGGCGTTGCCGACGTACGGACCGCCGACCTCGTTCGACACACAGGTCAAGGTGATGTCCCGTTCGATCAGCCGCCGGTTGACCAGATCGCTGAGTGACAGCCTCAGTTCCTTGTCCACCATCCCGTGGATACGCAGCTCCCAGTTGCCGGGATCGATGCGCGGCACCTCCAGCAGGGTGTCCACTCGGTAGAACTTCGGGTTCGGGGTGACGAAGCTGGACACGCCGGGAACACTCACCTGCGCGCCGGCTGGAATCGCCGGTGCCGGATCGGTCGGGCGCGGAACCCGGAACTTCGCCCGCGCCGCCTCGCCGGTCCCAGTCGACACCAAGCTCGATACGCCCACGCCGCCCGCGCCCGCAACCGCGAGCGCCGAAACCGTCAGCAAAAACCGCCGCCGATCAAACCCCGCCGGTTCCTCTTGTTCCTGGCCAGCCCGGCGCGGGCGATGCAGCGTACGAACCACCAGCTGCATCGCGACCACCGCCACCACGAGCGTCACCAGTGCGGGCATGATGCGGATCACCACGTTGGCGTTCGCCGAGCGGCTCGTGATCGCAAAAACCAGACCGATGACCCCGAGCACGCCGGCAAGAACGACCGCGGATCGTCGTACCCGAGGACGCGTACTGCTGCCGAGCACACCCGCAAGCGCCGCGACGAGCGCGAGCGTGACGCAGATACCGACCCGCAGCAGCGGCCGATCAGCCGTACCGAGCTCCCGCACCGCCCAGTCCTTCACCGGACCCGGCGACCAGTCGATCACCTGGACGCCGACCGCATCGACCGGCCACGGCCCACCCGACAGATCGGCCGCGAGGTACCCGAGGCCCAGCGCGGCACCGGCCGCGATCAACCCACCCACGGCACCGGCGACCCGGCGTATCGCTTGCTCGCTCATACGTAGCGTTCGGCGCGAAGTCCCGTCCGGATGGGTCGAAGATTTTTGCCCGCGGCACCCATCCGGCCCCTGACCGGCACCGAATCGTCAATGTCAGGTGTGAGCGAAGCCGCTCGCGTCCCACGTCAGGAAAGAGATTGTCATGTCCCAGAAGATCGTCCGCGCGGGCTTCGCCGCGACCGCCCTGGCCCTTGTCCTCACGACCGCGGCGTGCAGCAGCAACGACAAGAACAGCTCCAGCAGTACGCCGTCCACCAGCACGTCCTCGTCGGCTCCCGCCGAAACCCCGAGCACCAGCGATACACCCTCCGCAAGCAACGCTGCGGCCGGCATGGTCGGTCCGGGCTGCGCAGCGTACGCCAAGGCGAACCCGAGCGGTTCCGGATCGATCGACGGCATGGCGGCCGCACCACTGGCTACCGCCGCATCCGGCAATCCACTGCTGAAGACCCTCGTTGCCGCGGTCTCCGGGAAGCTCAACCCGAAGGTCGACCTGGTCTCGACGCTCAACGGCGGCGAGTTCACCGTCTTCGCCCCGGTGGACACCGCGTTCGCGAAGGTGCCCGCGGCAACCGTCAACACGCTGAAGACCAACGCGCCGCTGCTCACCAAGATCCTGACCTACCACGTGGTGCCCGGTCAGCTTGACCCGACGGCCGTCGTCGGAAAGCACGCGACGGTCGAGAAGCAGGACGTCACCGTCACCGGTTCCGGCGACAACCTGAAGGTCAACGGGGCGAACGTCATCTGCGGCGGCGTGAAGACCGCCAACGCCACCGTGTACCTGATCGACAGCGTCCTGATGCCGCCGGCCGCCTGACGGTTCACCCAGTCCCGGGCCGGTGCCAGCGGTACACGCCGATAGCACCGGCCCGCACCACCTCATGACCTTCGGTGAAGCAGAGGAAGTGCCATGCCCGACCCGATACCGCTCCCCTGGCCCGCGCAGGGCGGAGCTGTGACCGCCGAGAGCCTGCTCGCCAGGACAGCCGACGGCGACGTCAGCGCCTTCAGCGCGCTCTACGACCGGGTGAGCCCGTTGGTGTTCGGCCTGGCCCGGCGCATCCTGCGCAACCCGGCCCAGTCCGAGGAGGTGGCCCAGGAAGTGATGATCGACGTCTGGCGCACGGCGTCCCGCTTCGACCCGAGCCGCGGGTCGGCGTCCTCCTGGATTCTCACCATCGCCCACCGGCGGGCCGTGGACCGGGTCCGGTCCGAACAGTCCGCCGCGGACCGTACCGCCGTCGCCGGCATCCGCTCCGCCGAGATCGACTTCGACCAGGTCGCCGACACCGTCAGTACCCGGCTCGAGGCCGAACAGGTACGGCGCTGCCTGGGCAATCTCACCGAACTGCAGCGGGAATCAATCGAGCTCGCGTACTACAACGGGTACACCTATCCGGAGGTCGCCCAGCACCTCGGAGCCAAACTTCCCACCATCAAAGCCAGAATGCGCGACGGGCTGATCCGCCTCCGCGACTGCCTCGGCACCGTCTAAGGGGCACGACACCATGAGCGAACCCGATGTCCACAGCCTGACCGGACCGTACGTTCTCGACGCTCTTCCGGATCACGAGCGCGTGCTGTTCGAGGAACACCTGGCACACTGCGCCTTCTGCACCACCGAGGTCGAAGAACTCCGCGAAGCCGCCGTCAAACTCGCAACCCAGGTCAGCGCGCCGCCACCACCCGTACTCAAGTCCAATGTGCTGGCTGCGATTGACCAAGTACGTCAACTGCCCCCGCAGGTTCACAGCGAAGTGCCGGGGGCGCGGCGGTTCGCGCGGAGAACGATGCTCGCCCTCGCAGCGGCCGCCCTTGTTGCGGCGAGCGCCGGTGGCATCGCCATCGACCAGTACCAGGCGCGACAGCACGCCGTACAAGCCAACGACCGCGTCGCCGCCGTGCTCGCTGAACCCGACGCGCGCACAGTCCACGGCAAGGTCACCGGCGGCGGACAGGCGACGATCGTCTCCTCCAGCCGCGCGGACGCCGCCGTCGTCGTACTGCACGACCTCCCGAAGCTGCCGGCCAACCGCACCTGGCAGCTGTGGATGATCGACAACCAGCAAACCGCGCACTCGGTAGGCCTCGCGTCCGGCGACCTGACCCAAGTCGTCGGCGGCGTCACCGGCAAAGTCGCCTTCGGCGTGACCGTCGAACCCGAGCACGGCTCCCCCACACCAACTCTGCCGGCCGCGGCCATCCTGCCCCTGACCTGAGAACACTCCCGGAAGTCCCGACCTATCCTTCCAGGAACTGCCTACCGAAACGAGGAGCTGTCGCGGGGTGCCGAGCCGTGGACGGTACTCGTGATCCCCGGCTAGCGGCGTGCCACCTCCAGGACCGTGCGCAGGGCGACCACCAGCAGGTCGATGTCGGACTCGGTGGCGACCAGCGGTGGCGCGAAGCGCACCGTCGATCCATGGGTGTCCTTGGCCAGGATCCCGTGCCGCATCAGGCCCTCACAGACCTCGCGGCCGGTCAGCAAGGCCGGGTCGACATCGACGCCCGCCCACAACCCCCGCGCCCGAACGCCCACCAGCCCCGCGCCGACCATTCCGCGCAGGCCCTCCTCGAGCCGCGCGCCGAGCACCCACGCGCGCTCCTGGAACTCACCGGTCGCGAGCAACTGGACGACCTCGTGGCCGATCGCCGCGGCAAGCGGATTCCCGCCGAACGTCGAGCCATGCGTACCCGGTCGAACAACATCCAGCACGTCGTGATCAGCGGCGATCGCGGAGACCGGATAGAGGCCGCCACCGAGCGCCTTGCCCAGCACGTAGACGTCCGGGACAACGTCCTCGTGGTCGCAGGCAAAAGTACACCCGGTGCGAGCCAGCCCGGACTGGATCTCGTCGGCGACCATGAGCACGTTCCGCTCGGTGCACAGCTCTCGCAGCGCGCGCAGGAAGCCCTCGGGCGGTACGACGACCCCTCCCTCGCCCTGGATCGGCTCGAAGAGCACAGCGACGGTGGCATCGTCGATCGCGGCCGCGACGGCATCGATGTCGCCGTACGGGACGCCGACGAAACCAGGGGTGAAGGGCCCGAAGTCGGCGGTCGCGACGTCGTCGTCGGAGAAGCCGACGATCGTCGTCGTCCGGCCGTGGAAGTTGCCGCGCATCGTGATGATGCGGGCCGTACCGGGCGCGACACCCTTGACCTGGTAGCCCCACTTCCGGGTCACCTTGATCGCCGTCTCGACGGCCTCGGCGCCTGAGTTCATCGGCAGTACGACGTCCTTGCCGGTGAGCTCGGACAGCGCCTTCGCGAACGGCCCGAGCTGGTCGTTGAAGAACGCCCGGCTGGTCAGGGTGAGCCGTTGCAGTTGCTCGGCTGCCCGCGCGACGAGCCGCGGGTGGCTGTGGCCGAAGTTGAGTGCGGAGTAGCCGGCGAGGCAGTCGAGATACCGGCGGCCCTCCACATCGGTCACCCAGGCCCCGTCACCGGACGCCAGCACCACCGGCAGCGGATGGTAGTTGTGCGCGGCATGCGCGTCGGTGAGGTCGATGTGGGCCTGGGTGGGGTCCGCGACGCCCTCCGGCGGGGTCGGCCCGGAGGTACTGGAGACAGGGGTGGTCGTCGTCATGCCAACAGAATGATTCATTCCACTTTCCTCCGCAATGGTCTATCTTGAAATGGCTATTACGAAGGAGGATTCCCCGTGGACTCGATCACCCGTGTACCGGAACCCGTCAACGAGCCGGTACTCGACTACGCCCCCGGCAGCCCCGAACGGGACGCCCTCGACGCGGCCCTCACCGAACTGGCCGCCGAGCCGGCCACGCTCCCGCACATCATCGGCGGCCGGCCCGTGCTGGGCGCCGGCGCCGAGATCGACGTCCGCGCGCCGCACGACCACGAGCTGCGGATCGGCACACTCCACAACGCGACGACGGACGATGCCCACGCGGCCGTCGCCGCAGCCCGCGCGGCCGCCACCACCTGGCGGGCCTTGCCGTACGACGAGCGCGCGGCCGTCTTTCTGCGCGCGGCCGACTTGCTGGCCGGCCCCTGGCGCGCCCGCCTCGTCGCGGCCACCATGCTCGGGCAGTCCAAGACGGCGTACCAGGCCGAGATCGACGCAGCCTGCGAGCTCATCGACTTCTGGCGCTTCAACGCCCACTTCGGCAAGGAGATCCTTGCCGAGCAGCCGGTCGCCAACAGCCGCGGCGTGTGGAACCGTACCGACCACCGCCCGCTCGAAGGCTTCGTCTACGCGATCACCCCGTTCAACTTCACCGCGATCGCCGGCAACCTGCCCACCGCCCCCGCGCTGATGGGCAACACCGTGGTCTGGAAGCCGTCGCCGACGCAGCAGCTCGCCGCCTCGCTGACGATGGAGCTGCTGCAGGAAGCCGGTCTCCCGCCTGGCGTCATCAACATGGTGACCGGCGACGGCCTGGCGACCAGCGAGGTCGTACTCGCCCAGCCCGACCTTGCGGGCATCCATTTCACCGGTTCGACCGCGACCTTCCGCCGGCTGTGGCGCGAGACCGCGCAGCGAGTCGACACCTACGCGGCGTACCCGCGGCTCGTCGGTGAGACGGGTGGCAAGGACTTCGTACTCGCCGCGCCGTGCGCCGACCCCGTCGCGCTGCGGACCGCGCTGATCCGTGGCGCCTTCGAGTACCAGGGCCAGAAGTGCTCGGCCGCCTCCCGCGCCTACATCCCCACCAGCGTGTGGGAGCTGATCCGCGAGGACCTCGCCGAGATCGTCGACGCACTGCCCATGGGCGACGTCCGCGACCACCGGAACTTCATCGGCGCCGTCATCGACGAGCGCGCCTTCGCCAAGCATCGCGCGATGCTCGACGAGGTGCACGCCGACCCGAAGGTCGAGGTCGTCGCCGGCGGTACGTACGACGGCAGCAGGGGCTGGTTCGTCCGGCCCACGGTGCTGCGCATCGACGACCCCGAGCACCCGGCGTTCGCGACCGAGTACTTCGGCCCGATCCTCGCTGTCCACGTGTACGACGACAGCGTCCCGGGCGCGCTCGACGCGATCGCCGAAAAGGTGGACGCCACGTCGCCGTACGCGCTGACGGGTGCGATCTTCGCGACCGACCGCACCGTGGTGCAGCGGCTCTCCGGGCGGCTGCGCTTCGCGGCCGGCAACTTCTACGTCAACGACAAGCCGACCGGCGCGGTCGTCGGCCAGCAGCCCTTCGGCGGCGGCCGCGCGTCCGGCACCAACGACAAGGCGGGCGCGGCGACGAACCTGCTGCGCTGGACCAGCCCGCGCTCGATCAAGGAGACCTTCGTCCCCGCCGTGGCTCATGCGTACCCGCACATGCGGGACCCGCGCGAGGTCGCGGTCCGGTGATGATTCGCCGGCAATCCAGGCCAGCGTTGATAGGTTACGACGGTGAGTGAGATCCCAGGTGGGCACGCGTCGGTGCGCAAGCTCCTCATGTCCACCCTCGACGAGCTCAGCAACAGCGAACGCAAGGTCGGCAGGGCGCTCCTCGCCCAGTACCCGACAGCTGGGCTGACCACCGTCGTCGACCTCGCGACAGCCGCGTCGGTCAGCCCACCCACCGTGGTCCGTTTCGTGACCCGGTTGGGGTTCCCCGGCTTCCCGGCGTTCCAGCGCGCGCTTGTCCACGAGCTCAACGGCGAGCTGGGTTCGCCGTTGAAGCAGTACCCGGAGAAGGGCGGCGCGTCCAAGGCCAGCGTACTCGCCGAGACCCACAAGGCGTTCGCGGCCATGCTGTCCGCGTCGTACGAAGAGCTCCCGGAGTCGGAGTTCGCCAAGCTCGTCAAGCTGCTGCGCGACCCGGCCCGCGAGATCCGGGTCGCCGGCGGCCGGTTCAGCAGCTCGGTCTCGGAGTACCTCGTCGCCCACCTCCGGCTGCTGCGCTCCGGCGTTCATCACGTCAGCAACGACGATCTCGACCGGCGAACGACAATCGCGGATGCATCGGCGAGTACCGTCTTCGTCATCTACGACTACCGCCGCTACACCGAGCGGAACCTGGTCTTCGCCGAACGTATCGCCGCAAGGGGCGCGACGGTCTGCCTGATGACCGACAACTGGCTCTCCCCCATCGCGAAGGTGGCCCGGGTCGTGCTGCCGGCGCGCGTCGACTCCGCCTCCCCCTTCGACTCCCTGGTGGCGTCGATGGCGGTCACCGAGAGCATCGTTGCGGCGGTCGCGGCCGAGCTCGGAGAGACCGGCGTGAAGCGCCTCGAACTCCTCGAGGAGTCGCCGGAGTAATCCACCCGACAGCATGCAAAGGGCTCCACCATCGGTGGAGCCCTTTGCATGGGTCGGGGAATCAGGCGACCGCGGACGGTTCCTTCGCCCGAGCGTCGGTACGAGGCTCGGGCCGGCGCCTGCGTCGCGGCAACTGCAGCTCGCGCACTCCCATCAGCCCGTACGGCGCCTTGACCAGCACCACCAGCAGTACCGCCGCCACGATCAGGTCGGCCACCCCGGCCGGCAGCGCATTGCCGCCTGTGAACTGGCCGTCCTGGAAACGCCGCAGCACCTCCTGCAGGGCACTCACCGCCAGCGCGCCGACCACTGCACCGCTCAGCGAGAGGTAGCCGCCGAGCACGATCATCACCACAAAGGAGAAGGTCGCGGTCAGGAAGAACCCGTTGACGTTGAACGAGGTGAGGAACCCGGCGTACAGCGCACCGGCCAGGCCGCAGACAAGCGCACTGAGCACCCACGCGATCGCCCGGTGCCGGCCGACCGCGATGCCCGAGGCCTGCGCGGCCCAGAAGTCCTCACGGGAGGCACGTAGCTGCAGACCGCTGCGCGAGCAGCGATAGATCCAGGCCACGACTACGGCGAGCGCGGCGACGCCGAAGGCCCACCAGGTCGTCGTACCGCGGGGGATGCCGATCATGCTCGATGAGCCGCGGGTCACAGGGGTCCAGCTGTTGAGCACGTTGTACGTGACGAGCAGCATCGCCAGCGTCGCAATACCCGACTGCAAGCCACTGAGCCGCGCCACGACCGGCGCCGTCACCACGCCCACGACCGCTGCCACGAGACCGCCGGCGAGGAGTGCAACCGGGAAGCTGCTGTGCACGTCGGCGAGCCACGACAGCCAGCCAGGCAACGACGAGAAGAGCGTCTTCTTCAGCGGCACAGGGATCGTGAGGTACGCAGTCGTGTACGCCCCGGCCGCCATGAACATGACGTGCCCGAAGGACATCACCCCCGAGTTGCCGGAGAACACCGACAGGCCGGTGACGAACACGACCGCGACCAGTGCGAGCGTCGCAACCCGAGTAGTCGTGACACCGCCGGTCGCACCGACGACTGCGGCGAGCAGGACGAGGCCGATGAGGATCGCGGGCGTCTGTACGGCGCGGAGAGTTCGGTTCTTCACGAGACACGCACCTTCGCGGCGGAGAGGAGGCCCTGGGGCCGGACGACGAGCACCGCGATCAGCGCCGAGAACAGGAAGGCGTCGCGGAAGGGGATCAGGCCGGTCGGCAGCAGCGACTCGAGCAGCGCCGTCGCCGCGCCGAGCAGGAAGCCGCCGAGCGCGGCTCCCTTGAGGTTGCTCATCCCGCCGAGGACAGCGCCCACGACGCCGATCAGCATCGGCTGCAGGCCCATGTCGGCGCCGATCGAGCCCTGCCGTGCCACCAGCACCGCGCCACCGATCGCCGACAGCACGCCGACGATGACGAAGGCGGCGGGGATGACCAGGTTGGCCTTGACGCCGAGGCTTGCCGCCATCCGGAAGTCCTCGGCCGCCGCACGCAACTGGATGCCGAGGCTGGTCCGGCCCATCAGCCACGCGACGACCAGCAGCATCACACCGCACAGGCCGAGGGTGACCAGGTCGAGCACGCTGACGTCCGCGCCGGGCAGGCTCACCCGGTGCGACAGGAAGCGATCCGCCGGCACGCCGCGGGTACGCGGCAGCACGGTCATCCGGGCCAGGCTCTGCAGCGCGAGGCTGACCGCGAACGAGGCGATCATCAGCGTCACCGGGTCCGCGTTGCGCAGCGGCTTGAACGCGAGCCGCTCGCTCACCAGCGCCACCACGACGGCGAAGACGATCGCCATCAGCAGCGCGAGCGGCCACGGCTGGTCGCGGAACAAGTACATCGCGAACGCGCCGGCCAGGATCAGTTCGCCGTACGCGAAGTTCATCAGGCCGAGTACGCCGAACAGCAACGCGACGCCGATCGTGAGCAGGGCGTACAGCGCGCCCAGCCCGATCGCGTTGATCAGGAATTCCAGGATCATCTGACAACCACCTCAGCGGGAGAGAAGCCGAGATACTCCACGACGGCCGGGACCTGGCCGAGCTCGGCCGCGGTCCCGCTGCCCAGCACCCGGCCGGGGGCCTGCAGCACGTAGCAGCGGTCGGAGACCTCGAGCGAGCGAACGGCGTTCTGCTCGACGAGCAAGATCGTCATGCCCTGCTCGCGCAGCGCGGCCACGACGTCGAAGATCAGGTCGACGACGATCGGTGCCAGGCCAAGGGTCGGCTCGTCGAGCAAGAGGATCCGGGGGTTGAGGAGCAGCGCCCGCGCGATCGAGAGCTGCTGCTGCTCCCCGCCGGAGAGCAGGCTCGCACCCCGGTTCCAATAGGTGCGCAGGATCGGGAACCGCTCGAGCTCGCGCTCGATGTCGGCCGCCACCTGCCTCTTGTCCTTGCGGGTGACCGCGCCCAGCCGCAGGTTCTCCCCCACGGTCAGGCTCGCGAAGATGCCCCGGTTCTCGGGGACGTGCGAGACACCCGCGCGGATCGTCGAGTACGACTTGCTCGACACTGGCGTACCGTCGACGGTGATCGAGCCGGACGCCACCGGTACCTCGCCCATGATCGCCTTGACCAAGGTGCTCTTGCCGGCGCCGTTCTGGCCGATGAGCGAGACGAGCTCACCCGCGCCGACGCTCAGCGAGCAACCCTGCACGGCCCGGACGGAGGAGCCGTAGTGCAGATGGACGTCCTCGATGCGCAGGACCATGTCAGTGCCGCTTTCCGAAGTAGATCTCGATGACCTGGGGATCGGAGCGGACGACCGGCGGTTCGCCCTCGATCACCGTCCGGCCCCGGTCGAGGACGTGCAGCCGGTCGCAGGTTCCCATCACCACGGACATGTCGTGCTCGACCAGCAGGACGCCGCACTCGCGCCGCTGCGCGAAGCCCCGGATCGCGGTGATCAGCTCGACCGCCTCGGTCTCGTTCTGCCCCGCGGCCGGCTCGTCCAGAAGCAGGAACCGGGGCCGCGCGGCGAGCGCCCGGGCGATCGCCGTGGTGCGGACCCGCCCGGCGGTGAGTTGCTCGGCCCGATCCTGGGCGACACCCTCGAGCGCCAGCTCCTCGAGGATCTCCTCGGTGAGCTCCCGAGCCTCGCGGCGACGCAGCCCGGCCCCGAGCGCGGCGGCCTCGACGTTCTCCCGGACCGTCAGCCGGCCGAACACGCGCCCGCTCTGGAAAGTTCGTACGACGCCTCGCCGGGCGCGGTGCCGCATCGAGTGCCGGGTCAGGTTCTCGTCGTCGAGCCAGATCGTGCCGGAGGTGGCACGCAGCATCCCGCTGAGCAGGTTGAGTGTGCTGGTCTTGCCCGAGCCGTTCGGACCGATCAGGCCGAGGACCTCGCCGCTGCGAACCGTGATCGAGACGCCGTCGACAGCCTTCACGCCATCGAAGTGGATGCCCCCGTCGGCCATCCGCAGCACCGACGACCGACGGGAAGGCTGAGTGCCGGTCGTCATGACGCGGCGCAGGAGTTGCCGTCGCCGACCCCCGGGATGGAGTCGACGCGCTGCTGTCCGGCGAACGTCATCGCGCCGTTCGCGACCCGGACCACCGTCATCGGCATGTCGATGATCTTGTGGCAGGACTTGGAGAAGTAGGCAACGTCACCGATCGGCGTCTTCACCGAACCGTCGGCCTCGAGCGCCGACTTCAGGTCGCCGCCGGAGAACGAGGTGGCCTTGCCCGCGGCGTCCGCGATCGCGGAGACCATGTTGTAGCCGAGCAGCGCGTAGCCCGAGGACGGCGCTGCCTTGTACGCGGCCTGGTAGTCCTTGACGAAGCTGTCGAGGCCCGCGGAGCCGGCACCCTTGCAGTACACGTAGCAGGCGAAGCCGGTGTAGTAGATGTCGCCGGCCTTCCCGCCGACGACGTCGAGCAGCACCTGACCGTCGAGCGCGGCCGGGCCGACGATCGGCAAGGTCACACCGGCCGCCCGCAGCTGGCGGATTGCCGTGGCGCCACCGGGATTCCAGCTGGCGACGTACACGAAGTCGGGCTTGACGGCCAGGCTCTTCAGCCGGGTCGCCTGGCTGCTGATGTTGACGTTGTCGCCGCCCGGGAAGGCGTCCTCGCCGAGGACCTTTCCGCCGAGCTCCTTGAACTTCGCCTGGAAGTAGCGGCCGGCCGACTTGGTGTACTCGATGCTCTCGTCCTGCAGCACGTACGCCGTGTGCCAGCCCTTGTGGTACGCCCACTCGGCGCCCGACGAACCCTCGACGTCGCTGCCCGCGTTGGCGGAGAAGACGTAGTCGCCGAGCGTCTTGGTGTCGGCCATCTTCGGGTCGCCGGCGCAGATCGAGACCGACGGGATCTTCGCGGCCTGGGCGACCGAGGCACCGGGCGCGCTCAGGTCGAAGTCGCAGGGCGTGACCAGCAGGTTGATGCCTTCGGCAATCAGTTCGGTTGCTGCCGTGCCGACCGTGTCGGGGCTGGACCTAACGTCCTTGCTGATCACCTTGATCTTCTTGCCGTTGATGCCGCCGGCGTCGTTGATCTCCTTGATCCGGAGCTGCGCGGCATTGCCGGGCTCGACGTCGAACGGCGCCATGTTGCCGCTCTGGCTGAGGGCGAAGCCGATGACGAGCTGACTGTTGTCTCCGCCCGCCGCGTCGGCGCCGCCGGAGCAGCCGGCGGTCAGTGCGAGCAGTGCGACGGTGGACGTCACCAGCGCCGACCGACCCGAAAATGGGCGTGCAAAACCAAGCATGGGTCCTACCTAGGGTGAGAGTGTGGGTGAGAACGGGCGAAAGGCCGAGGTTTCGCTAGGAGACGGCGGCCCGCAGTGCGACCCGGACGCACTCGATGGTGGTGGTGACGTCGGCCTCGGTGGTGGCCGCGTTGAGGCGGCGGTCCCCGGTCGGGAACGCCGGCTCGAGGACGCCCTGCGCAAGCAGGGAGGCGTGGTAGCGCCCGTACATCTCCGCGTCGGACTGCATCGCCTCGCGGAAGTTGGTGGGAAGCTCCGGCCGGAAGTACACGCACCACTCCGACCCGAGGCCGGCGACGGTCGCCGGGGCGCCGGCTTCGGCGATGGCGTCGGCGATCCCGGCGCGCAGCTGCTCGCCGCGCGCATGCAGCGTGCTGAAGATGTCGTCGCTCTCCATGATCTGCAGCGTCTTGTTGCCTGCGGCAAGCGCATACGGCGAGGCGTTGTAGGTGCCGTCGATCGTCGCCTCGGTCTTGCTGTAGGCGCCGAGGTGACCCATCAGCGCGTCGATCCCGGCGAGACCGGCCAGCGAGTACCCGTTGGCGACGGCCTTGCCGAAGGCGGTCAGGTCGGGTGTGACCCCGCAGATCGTCTGGTAGCCGCCGATCGCCGCCCGGAAGCCGGTCTTCACCTCGTCCATCACCATCACCACGCCGTGGCTCGTGCACAGCTCGCGGAGCAGTTCGAGGAAGCCGGGCACGGCCGGTACGCAGCCGAAGCTGTGCACGTATCCCTCGGTGAACGCCGCGGCCAACTGCTCGCCGTACTCGTCGAAGGCGGCGCGCAAGCCGGCTGCGTCGTTCCACTCCACGACCACGACGTCGGCGACGACCGCCGGGTGCAGCCCGCCGCCGTTCGGGGTGTTCAGCGCGGAGGTCTCGCTGAGGTCCTTGCGCGAGCTGCCGACGGCGACGTGGTCGTTCCAGCCGTGGTACGAGCCGTGGAACTTGAGGATCTTGAGGCGTCCCGTCGCGGCCCGGGCGACGTGGACCGCGTGCATGGTCGCGTCAGTGCCCGACGTACAGAAGGCGACCTTGTCGGCCGACGGCATCACCGCGCAGATCCGCTCGGCGAGCTCGGCCTCTCCGGCCTGCGGGCCGACCCCGGTCAGGTCGCAGGTGTTCGCCGCCGTGAGCACCGCCTCGTTGACCCGCGGATCACTGTGGCCGAGCACGATCGGGCCCCAGGCGTTGAGGTAGTCGACGTACTGCCGGCCCTCCTGGTCCCAGACGTAGGCACCTCGGGTGCGGACGATGACCTGCTGCCAGCCGACGCGGTGGCCGGACGACACTCCCCGGGGTACGACGGCCTCGGCGCGCCGCCAGCTCGCGGACTGGCCGGAGGGCTCGGTCTTGACGGGCTGCTCAGAGACTGTGGACACGGTCGGCGACTCCTTCGGACGAGGACACGGATGCGGATGCGGACGGGGATGCGGACACGGATGTCGACGGGGCCAGGTCGGCGAGCAGCGCGGCGCTCAACCGCTCGGCCACCATCACAACGGGCAGGTGGGTGTTGGCGGCGGGCACCTCGGGCATGACCGAGCAGTCGATCACCCGC
This sequence comes from Kribbella hippodromi, assembly GCF_039531045.1. Lineage (NCBI taxonomy): Bacteria > Bacillati > Actinomycetota > Actinomycetes > Propionibacteriales > Kribbellaceae > Kribbella > Kribbella hippodromi. Next base: position 126,371 of record NZ_BAAAPH010000004.1, read on the forward strand.
ACGTTGGCGAGGCCGTGGACCCGGCCGCGCTGGTCGACAACGGCGCCGGGGTCGTCCGCCGTACCCATCCGGGCCGTGCCGACGGCATGGAAGTAGTCGCCGATCGAGGAGGTCAGCCAGGCGTTGTACACGTCCGGGTCGTCGAGGGCGGCGACCGGCGTACCTGCCGCGTCGATGAACGCCGCCTCGACGATCTCCTGGAACGGCGCGGTCTCGAGCAGCCGGCGAGCGACGCCGACGGCCTCCCGCATGACCTGGCGATCGCGTTCGGTGGTGAGCATCCGCTCGGCGATCACCGGCGGCCCGGTCGGGTCGTCACGGTTCAGCCGGACCTCACCGGTGGAGGTCACCGTCATCACAGCGGCCATCACCACCGCGTGGTGCGCGGGCGTCGACTCCGAGAGCGCGCCCTGCATGGGCAGCACATGGATATCACCCTCCGCGCGGCTGGATGAGGTGCGTACGACGGCATTGATGCAGGGCTGTCCATCGCGGACCTCGCGGACGCTGGGACGCAGGGCGAGCAGCAGCGAGGCCGCCGGGTGGTCCTGAAGGCCCTTGCCGACGCCGGGACGGCTGCAGCCACTACGTAGGAGGATCGCGGGCGTCTCGATCGCACCCGCGGCGAGCACTACCTGGTCGGCGTACACCTTGGTGCCGTCGAGCAGGACGACGCCAACGACGGCGTCCCCCTCGCGCAGCAGTCGATCGACCTTCGCCTCAGTACGGAGGACGACCGCGCCGCGCTCGAGCACTGGTCGCAGATAGACCGCGGCGCTGGAGCGACGGCCGATCGCGTCCGCGTTGCGCCAGAGCGTGCCGCCACCGTCGTCGGGGGTGAGCGTGTCGACGCCGGTCGCCATGCCAAGCGCACCGGCCGCGTCGACAAGGGCCCGGTCCATCGGCGTGTACTCGTCGGCGGGCGTGGCGATCAGGTCACGCGCCAGCCGTACGAAGGTCGGTTCGACACGCTCCCACGACCACTCGTCGAGGCCGTAGTGCTCGGCCCAGCGGTCGTAGTCGCGCGGCAGCCCGGGGAGGGCAAGCATCGCGTTGACCGACGACGAGCCGCCCACGCCGCGGCCGCGGTGGTACTGCCGCGGCGCATCCCCGGCGAGTCGGGTGGCTGCCAGAGCCGGGTCGAATGCCTCCGGCGATGCCATCGCGTCCATCCAGTTGGCGGACGCGAGCCGGGTTTCGGTGGCCGTGCCTGCCCAGTCCGGGCCGGCCTCGACCAGTTCGACCTCGTGCTCCGCGGACAGCCGCGCCGCGACCACGCAGCCGGCGCTGCCGGCTCCGACGACGATGATCCGTGCCATCTTCTTCCTCTCCTTCCTCGCGCTGCGGGTGTGGGTCAGCTCGCCGGCGGCACGAAGAAGTGTGGGTTGAGCAGCATCAGGTCCTCGCGGCTCAGCTCGGCGAGAGAGCCGCGGCCGATGCCGAACATCGTCTCGCGGATGCCGTTCCGCAGGATCTGCAGCACTTCGTGGACGCCGTCCGCACCGCCGACCGCGAGGCCGTAGAGGAAGGCGCGTCCGACGAAGACCGCGCGGGCGCCGAGCGCGAGCGCCTTGACGACGTCCGAGCCGCGGCGGATGCCGCCGTCCAGGGTGACGTCGACCTGGTCGCCGACCGCGTCGACGATGCTCGGCAGGTAGCGCAGCGGGGACGGGCTGCCGTCGATGTTGTTGCCGCCGTGATTGGACAGGCCGATCGCGTCCGCACCCAGGTCGACGCAGAGCTTGGCGTCCTTGATCGTGTTGATGCCCTTGACCATGAACTGACCGCCCCACAGGTCGCGCAGCCACTTGACGTCGTCCCAGGTCGGCGGCGGGGTGGCCTCGAAGCGCGACCACGCGGCCCCGAAGTACGGCGTCGACCCGTCGAGCTCGAACAGGTTCGGGACCTTGAGCTCGGGGATCCGGCCGCGACGCAGGTAACTGCCGAACCAGAGCGGCCGCGACAGCGCTTCGGGTGCGAGCTCGAGCATCGTACGCAGCTTCAGGTCACTGGGCGGCGCGGGCGGTACGCCCCAGTCGCGACGCGGGGTGTGCGACCAGTCGAGGGTGACGATGAGCGCCTTCGCGCCGGCGGCGCGGGCCGCCTCGACCCGGGCCTCGATCTCGGCCTTGGTGCCCACCCAGTAGAGCTGGAAGATCGTCTTGCCGTTGGCGCGGGTGACGTCGGCGACGGGGTCGGAGGCCCACGAGCTGAGGCCGACCGCCGTACCGGCGCGGGCCGCGGCGCGAGCCACGCCGACCTCGCCGTCGGGGTGGATCGCCTGGGCACCGACCGGTGAGATGACGACCGGGAAGTCGAGGTCGAGGCCGAGCAGCGAGGTCTTCAGGTCGATCCGCGTCGGGCGGTCGAAGACGGTGGGCGAGAAGCCCAGCTCGTTGAAGGCGCGGAGGTTTTCGTCCAGGGTCCAGCCCTGCTCGTTGCCGGCCTTGACCGCCAGCCACACCGCACGCGGCAGACGGCGCTTGGCCAGTCTTTCGGCCTCTGCCAGGTTGCGGAAGCGGCTGCGCTTGCTCATCAGGACTCCTTCGGCGTAGTGCGATGTGCATCACCGTAAGACTGAAATGTTTCTTACGGCAATAGCTCCAGGCGACCTTCTTGTAACGGTCATGCCAGGTTGCCCAGGGTCACCATGCGAGGATCCAACCGAGAGCAGATTCGTAACGGGTATTGCAGAATCAATCATTTAGTCCGATTCTGTAACCTGTATGCCACGCCGTCCCGCGGCCGTGCGTACGCCTGCCTCCCGATCGAAAAGGTGGACGATGACTACCGACCAGACGCTGTTCGTCGCGACCAGCGACCTTGCCGGCCAGCTGCGCGGACGCTCGGTCCCCGCGTCCGCGACGGAGTCCGTGCTGCGGCGCGGGGTCGGCTGGGTGCCGGCCGATCTCGCCATCACCGCGTTCGGGACGATCGCCGCCAACGTCTTCGGGTCGACCGGCGACCTCAGGCTGATGCCCGACGTCTCGACCCGGATCGAGATCCCCGCCCGCGGCGCCGACCCCGGCGTGTCCCTGGTACTCGCCGTCCAGACCGAGCCCGACGGCACGCCCTGGAACTGCTGCCCCCGTACCTTCGCGCGCCGTGCACTCGACGACCTGCGCGCCGCGACCGGGCTGGAGGTCACCGCCTCCTTCGAGCACGAGTTCATGGTCGGCGGCCTGCCCTCGACCGCGCCGTTCTCCTTCGCCCGGCACCGCAGTATCGAACCTTTCGGCTCCGAGCTCGTCGCACTGCTCGCACAGGCCGGGTTGCAGCCCGAGACCTGGCTGCCTGAGTACGGCGCCGACCAGTTCGAGATCACCCTCGAGCCGGCCCCAGGCCTGGTCGCCGCCGACCGCGCGGTGCTGCTGAAGGAACTGGTCCGCGACCTCGCCCGCCGGCACGGCCGGTCGGTCACCTTCGCACCGCTGGCCCACCCCGACGGCAGCGGGAACGGCGTCCACGTGCACCTCTCGTTGCAGACCTCCGACGGCGCCTCGGCACTGTACGACGCCGAGGCCGAGGCGGGCCTGACCGACATCGGCCGCCGCTTCGCTGCCGGCATCCTGGCTCACGCCCGGGCGCTGCTCGCATTCACCGCGCCCAGCCCGGTGTCGTACCTCCGGCTCACCCCGCACCGGTGGAGCGCCGGCGGTGTGTTCCTCGCCGAGCGCAACCGCGAGGCGCTGCTGCGGATCTGCCCGACCAGCACCGTCGGCGGCGGAGACCCGTCGCACCAGTACAACCTCGAGTTCCGCGCCTCAGACGCGACCGCCAACCCGTGGCTGACCCTCGGCGTACTGATCCGCGCCGGCCTGGCCGGGATCACGGGCGATTATCCCGACCCGACCGTCTGGCCCGAGTCGGTCACCGAGGCCGAGCTGGCCGGCGTACCGCAACTGCCCAAGGATCTCGGCGAGGCGCTCGACGACCTCGCCGCCGACCGGGTGGTCACCGGCTGGTTCGACCCTGCTCTGCTCGACACCCATGTTGCCGTCAAGCGAGCCGAGATCGAGGCCGTGTCCGAGCTGGACGACGTCGACCGCTGCGCGAGGTTCGCCGATGTCTACTGACTCCTACCCCGAGCTCGCCGAGGCGGTCGCCGGCGTTCGTTTGGTCGACCACCACGTGCACTCTTGCCTAGCGCAACCAGTTGACCTACCCGCCTTCGGCGACCTGCTCACCGAATCGGACCGGCCTGCGCCCGCGGGCACGTCGCCCTTCGACAGCCAGGTCGCGTTCGCCGTACGCCGCCACTGCGCACCGCTGCTCGGCCTCGACCCGCACGCCCCCATCGAGGAGTACGTCGCCGCCCGCGCCGCGCTCCGCACCGATGAGGTCGACCGTCGGCTGCTCGGCGCCGCCGGTGTCGATCGGTGGCTGATCGACACCGGCTTCCGCGGCGACGCGTTGGTCGACCTCCAAGCCTTCGGCGCGCGGGTCCCCGGCGCGTACGTCGAGGAGGTCGTCCGGCTCGAGACCGTGCTCGAGCAGGTGGCCCGCGATGGCGACGCCGCCGGCCTGGAGGAGCGCTTCCGCACCGCGCTCTGCACGGCAGCGGGCGGCGCCGCCGGGCTGAAGTCGGTGATCGCCTACCGGTACGGCTTCGAGTTCGACCCGAGCCGTCCGTCCGCAGCCGAGATCCGCACGGCCTCGTCCCGCTGGCTCACCAGGCTCGATCGCGACGATGCAGCGGCCCGCGTCGACGATCCGGTGCTGCTGCGGATGCTGCTCTGGTACGGAGTCGACACCGGACTCCCCCTCCAGCTGCATGCCGGCTTCGGCGACCCAGACCTCGACCTGCGCCGCTGCGACCCGCTGCTCCTCGCCGCCTGGCTCCGGCTGGTCGAACCGTCGGGCAGCAACGTGATGCTGCTGCACTGCTACCCCTTCCACCGGCAGGCGGGCTTCCTGGCTCAGGCGTTCCCACACGTTTATCTCGACGTCGGCCTCGCGGTGAACTACACCGGCGCAGCCTCCCCGGCCGTGCTGGCCGAGGCGCTCGAGCTCGCGCCCTTCGGCAAAGTGCTGTACTCCTCCGACGCCTGGGGCCCCGCCGAACTGCACCTGCTCGGCGCCGTGCTCTGGCGGCACGGGATGACCGAGGTTCTCACCCGCTGGGTACGCGCCGGCGAGTGGTCGGTCGCGGATGCCATCCGCGTCGCGCGGCTGATCGGCCGGGACAACGCCGAGCGGGTGTACGGGGGTCGTCGTGGCTGAGCGCAATATCTGGGCCCTTCTCGACCAGCACCTCGTCGACGCGGCGGTGCTTCGCCGTACGCTGCACCAGCAGCCGGAGTTGTCCGGCGACGAGTCTCTTACCCGCGACCTGGTACTGGAAGCGCTGCCCGGCACCGCGACGCCGACGAAGGTCGCCGAGACCGGCGCCGTGCTGCGGATCGGTGGCCCCGGGCCATGCATCGGCATCCGCGGCGAGATGGACGCGCTGCCGGTGACCGAGCGATCCGGGGTTCCCTGGGCCTCACGGAACCCCGGCGTGATGCACGCCTGCGGTCACGACGTACATCTGGCCGCGCTGGCCGCGGTCGCGCGGACAGTCCAGGACATCGGCGTACCGGTGCCGCTGCTCGTCGTTCTCCAGCCGCGCGAGGAGACGTACCCGTCCGGCGCGAAGGACATCGCGGAGCACGGCGTCCTCGACACCGAGGACTGCGCGGTGATGATCGGCGCCCACCTCCAGCCGGCGCTGCCGGCGGGCGTCGTGGCTTGCGTGCCGGGCGGAGTGAACGCGTCGTCGGACGAGTTCGAGATCGTCGTCCGCGGCGAGTCCGGCCACGCTGCCTACCCGCACCTGGCCGACGACTCGCTGCTCGCGCTCGCGGAGACCGTCGTCGCGCTGCAGAGTGTGGTCAGCCGATCGGTCGACCCGATGCGCTCCGCCGTCGTCGGTGTCTCGTCCTTCCAGGCGGGGCAGGCCGCGAACGTCGTCCCGGACGTGGCCCGCGCGACCGGCACCATCCGTGCGCTCGCCCCGGAGACCCGCGCGCTGCTGCACGAACGGATCGTGGCAGTGTCGGAGAACGTGGCCCGGGCGCACGGCTGCGAGGCCAAGGTCCGGATCACCGTCGGCGAGCCGGTCCTCGAGAACGACCCGCGCCTGGTCGAGATGATTTCCGCCCAGCTGACGGCCCAGAACATTCCCGTGTCGACCGACCTGCGCTCACTCGGCGCCGACGACTTCTCCTACTTCGCCGAACGGATGCCGTCGACCATGATGTTCGTCGGCAGCGAGGGCAACACCTCGCTGCATGCACCGACCTTCCTGCCGACCGACACCGACCTCCGCGCAGTCGCCCAGGCCCTACTCGCCGGCTACCTCGGCGCCACCACACTCCTCACGGGTACGCCAAGCCGACGCAACACTGAGTGAGCTCGGCATACATCTCCGCGCCGGTAGGCTGACCTGGGCGCAGGCGGTGCGACAACAACGAGGTGTGATGTTTACGGAGTTTTTGCGGGATCAGGCGTTTGGGATTGCCTGGCTTTCGCTGATGGCCGCCGGCTGGTTCGGCTGGTCGCAGGAGGACCCGAAGCCGAGTCTTCGCGGCGTCCTGGGAGCCGGATCGATCATCGGGACCTTGCTCGCGATCGCGTTCGGAATACTGGCGTGGCGTCATTGGTCGTCACCAACCGCGCTCGAAGGCGACTATTGGGTATTCGGCCTCATTGTGCTGGCCGAGGCCGTGACAATCGGTGGTGGCTGCGTCGTACTCGGGCGACGTAACAGTCGCGGTGGTTCGGCTGGTGGATCGCGCTGTGCGTGGCAATACATTTCATCCCGCTCGCAGTGATATTCGGCGACTGGTCCTACTTCGTACTCTGTCTCGTGCAGGTGACCGGTCTCGTGCTGATGATTCGCGTACTGAGACGCGCCGAGTATGCAACGAGCCGATGGGCCTGCCCGTGGATAGCGGCGACTTTTCTGCTCTTCGCACTGGTCTCTGCCATCGTCTTCCTGCTTCGCCACGGCTACCCGTACTGGAGGTAACGCCAGGGAAACGGGCGGGTGGGTTCGATTGGGGCGGTATCAGTGGCGAACCTCAAGGGGCCCGGAATGACAGAGCAGTCTCGTCGAACGTTCGTACAGCGGTTGGGTTTGGTCGCCGGCGCCACGGCCGTGCTGCCTGTAGTCGGCACACCGGCGTCCGCGGTGGCCGGTCTCGACCCGGACAAGCTGTTCAAGTCGGGCCGGTTCGCCGAGGCTGACCGGGCGTACACACAAGTCCTGCGCGGCGACCCGTCGAATACTCACGCGACCGCTCAGCGCGGGTATGTCGCCCTCCTGTCCAACAACTTCGCCGCCGCCGACGGTTCCTGTTCGACACCGGGGCAACGTCATTGAGCCTCTCGATGCAGGTCGCCGAGGAAGCCGGACTGCGCGCCGTGTCCACCGGGCGCGGGCAGGCCGGCGGGCAAACCTTCACCACGGACCCACATCTTCTACCACTTCCTCACCACCCTGGACTACGCGAACCAGAGGCTGACCCTCCGCCGAAAGACCGCCGACCCGACAGAAGCCAAGGCCGCCGGGGTGAAACCGCTCCCGTTGTGGCTGGCCGGAGATCACTTTCCCTTCACCCTGGGCAGCATCAACGGCAACGGTCCCAGAGTGGTCGCGATGGACACCGGCGGCGCCGGCGGAAACAGCCTCGCCATGACCGAGACGATGGCAAAGAGCCTGCGGGTACGCGTGGACTACGACCGCCCTACCTCGGTCAACCGCATCCCTGCCTACCCGTGCTACCCCACCGAGGCCCGCCTCGGCACCGCGACGGCCCAAGGCGTCTACAGCATCGCCCGCACCCAGCCCGCCGGCTATGAACGACTGGGCTTCGACCCCGCCGCCAACTTCACCCACGCATTCTTCAAACCCCTCGCCCTGACCTTCGACTTCACCGCGATGCGCTTCTACATCTCCCGCCCCTGACGGGCCCCACGCATCGATCGGGTTCGATTTATTGAAGCAACGTCGGGTGTGGTTCGACCAGTACATAGTGGGACAGCGTTTCCGTTGCGTACGGAGGACTCGTGAATCATCGATGGAAGACCCTGGTCGCCGCGGTGGCGGTGGTGGTTGTTGTAGGGGCGTCGCCGGTTGCGGTGGCGCATCCTGTCGCGGGGCATGCTGGTGCGGCGCCGCCTGGGGCGGCGCGGGTAGGCGGGAAGGCGGTGACGTCGACGATAACCTTGGTGACTGGTGACCGCATTACTGTGACCAGTCGGGCCGGGCAGCGTGACAAGGTCGGCTTCTTGCCGGGGCCGGGGGGTGGCCGGGCGTCGAGTTTCGTGACCAGCTACTCGGGCGGTCACACGATCGTCGTACCTTCCGCGGCGTTCGCCGACCTTCGCTCCGGGCGGCTCGACCCGTCGCTGTTCGACCTGACCACGTTGATCGCCGAGGGACGCGACGACGCGCACTCCAAGACCTTGCCGGTGATTGTCGAGTACGCCGGCAAGGCGCAGCCGAGTCTTCGCGGTACGAAGAACACCCGCGCGCTGACCAGTATCGATGCCCGATCGGCGGTCGTGGACAAGGGCAAGGCCCGGGACTTCTGGTCGTCGCTGGCGCCGTCGAAAGCACGGGTTGCAGCGTCGATCCGGCGCGTCACGCTCGACCACAGGGTCCACGCGAGCACCGCTTGGAGCGTGCCGCAGATCGGCGCTCCGGCCGCGTGGCAGCGTGGTTACACCGGCAAGGGTGTGAAGATCGCCGTTCTCGACACCGGCATCGACCCGAACCACCCTGATCTCAAAGGCCGGATCGCCGCTACCCAGAACTTCTCGGAGGCAGCGGACACCACGGATCATTACGGCCACGGTACGCACGTTGCCGGGATCGCGGCCGGCAACGGCGCCGCGTCCGGCGGCAAGTATACAGGCGTCGCCCCGGACGCGACGCTGCTGAACGGCAAGGTGCTCGGCGACGACGGCTTCGGGAGCTTTTCGGGCATCATCGCCGGTATGGAGTGGGCGGTTCAGCAAGGCGCCTCGGTGGTCAATCTGAGTCTCGGCGGCGAACCGAGTGACGGCACCGATGAGCTCTCGACCGCTCTCAACCGCCTCAGCCGCAGCAGCGGCGCGCTCTTCGTGGTTGCCGCCGGCAACTGTGGTGGACCGGGCAAGGAACAGGTCAGCTCGCCCGCGGCGGCCGACGACGCAGTTGCCGTCGGCAACCTCACCCGAGACGGCGCACTCAATCCGACGTCCTGTCGCGGGCCTCGGCTCAAGGACGGCGCGCTCAAACCCGAGATCTCCGCGCCAGGCACCGACATCATCGCCGCCCGCGCGGCCGGTACGGACCTCGGTACGCCGATCGACGCCAACTACACCACGCTCTCGGGCACTTCGATGGCCACACCGCACGTGGCCGGTACGGCAGCCCTGATCGCCCAAGCCCATCCGGACTGGAAGGCACCGCAACTCAAAGCCCGCCTGATGTCCACGGCTGATCCGCAAGGCGCCCGAGTCGACGAGGAGGGTGCCGGGCGCGTCGACGCCGACCAGGCGACCGCGGCTGATCTCACCGTTGACGCGGGCGAACTCGAGCTCGGCACGCTGACCTGGCCCTACCCCGCCAAAGACACGGTCATGCGCAAACTCACGTACCACAACCCGACGACTGCTCCGGTCACGGTGCAGCTCGCCGCTTCGATGGAGCCAACCACAGCCGCGCCGACGCTCAGTACGACCCAGCTTGTCGTGCCGGCAGAAGGCGACGCGAGTGTCACAGTGACCGCTGACCGCAAGGCGGCAGGCGCGGGCATGTTCTCCGGGCGGATCACCGCGACCGCACCTGGCGCCGATCCGCTCGTCACCACCTTCGGCTGGTACGCCGAGCAGGAGCGTTACTCGCTCACCGTCCACGGCATCACCAAGGACGGGCGGCCGGCGACCGGCCAGCTGAGCGTCGCTCGCCTGGACGGACCGGTGCAGATCCCGGTGCAGGACCTCATCTACCGCGACGGAACGGCGACCCTGCGACTCCCACCCGGCCGGTACGTCGTCACCAGTGCGTTCGATGAGACCGCGACCGACACGACCATCGGTGGCTTCACGCTCGCCGCCACGAACGAGTTCACGCTGTCCCGCTCGGACACGATCACGTTCGACGGCAGAAAGGCCCAGCCAGTGGAGCAGTCCGTCAAGGGCCGGAAGGATCTGATGCCCACCGGCCGCTCTGTGGACTACTTGATCCGTACTTCCGCGGGCGTACCCGCCGGAGGTTTCGCCGTCACCGTTCCGACCGGCAATCCTCAGGTTGCGCTCGCTGTCCCCGGCGGCGCCGTAACAACAGGCAAGTCGGAGTTTGCCATGCACTCCCGGCTGGAGGTTCCGCCCTTCCGCGCCCGGACCGTCGGTGGGCCGGAGCTCGAGGTACGCGACGTGTTCGAGGCGCCACGGTTCACCGGAACCCGCCGCCTCGTGCCGGTCGACGCGGGTACGGGGCAACCGAACGAGCTCGCGAACGTCAAGGGCAAGCTGGCCCTGATCGCCATACCGGACTCCGAGGAACGAATCGTCGGCGACGTGGTCAAGGCAGCTCAGGACGCCGGCGCGGCGGCGGTCATGCTGTACAACCCGGACCGGCCCGGCGTCGAAGCGTACGACCGCGGCTGGGTCTATCTCGGTACGGACAAGGTGACGGTACCGACGATGCGGATCAGCCGCGCGACCGCGAAAACATTGAGCGCTCAGAGCAAGCCGATCGACCTCGTGGGCGTCGCCAACTCGCCGTACGTGTACCAGCTGATGCAAACTACCGCCGGGCGGATCCCGACGCGGACCCAAGCTGTGGTGACGCCTGACCAGCTCGCGACCGTGCACGAGACGTTCGGCGCGAACATCAAGGGGACCGAGACCTCGGAAGAGCGCCTCGGAACCACACCAGACGGTGCCACGATCGGCAACTACTACCTTCGGACATTTCCCGTACCCTCCACACGGACGTCCTACGTCCAGGCGAGCTCGACCAAATGGTCGAGCGATGTTTACTACAACAACGCCACCGGGCCGGCCGTCGCGGGATACTCGTTGCCGCGAACCTTCCGGCCTGGTGAGCAGGTCACGGAGCGCTGGATGGCGCCGGTGCTGGTCAGCGGAATCCAGAACGGACCGAGCCTGGACGGCGGCTTCGCCGGATGGTACGACGGCAACTTCGTCTTCCAGGTCAGCCCGTTCCTGCATCAGCAGGAGTTCAGCACCTCGGCGTTCAACGACGGCTCGAAGCTCGTGCTGGAACGGAACGGTGAGCAGGTCGGATCGGCTGACGACACCTCGTTGTGGACCGAACTGCCGGACGGCGCGGCAAAGTTCCGGGCGACAGTGACCACCAGCCGGGACTTCGACTTCTGGAAGTACTCGACCAAGGTCCGATCGACCTGGACCTGGACGTCGAAGGGCGGCAAGAGCGAGGTGATGCCGATCATCACGGCCGATGTCGATCTGCCGGCCGCCGACGGCCTCGGTCAGGTCCGCGTCGGACGGCCGGTGGCGATCGCGGTCGGCTTCCGGCACCAAGCCGGTTCGGTCACGAGCCGCTTCACCGCCGCGAGTCTCGAGCAGTCGTACGACGGTACGACCTGGACGTCCTTGCCGTTGACCAGGACGAGCGACGGTAAGTACACCACGACCATCACCCATCCGGTCTCAGCCGCCGGAAAGGCGCCGTCGTTGCGACTGACCGGCGCCGATGCCGATGGCAACACTGTGCAACAGGAAGTGACCCAGGCGTACGGCCTGAAATAGCTCGACCCGTTGGGCGTCGGCCACCGACGCCCAACGGGCGCTCGCGCGTGTGGACTCGGCTGGAGCTGCGGCTGGTCTCCCGCTGTCCTAGGTTAGGCAGGGTGCCGATAATCGAGGTCGCTGAGCTGAGCAAGGACTTTCGCAAGCCGCAGCCGACGACGGGCCGGCTCGCCGGTGTCCGGCAACTGTGGGCCCCACGACGCACCGTGCGAGCGGTCGACCGGGTTGGATTCACCGTCGATCGAGGGGAAATGATCGGCTACTTGGGCGCCAACGGTGCCGGCAAGTCCACCACGATCAAGATGCTCACCGGAATCGTCGTACCCACCTCGGGCACGGTGCGGGTCAACGGCTTGGTGCCGTGGGAGAACCGCAAAAAGCACGCCCATAATATCGGCGTGGTTTTCGGGCAGAAGACCCAATTGTGGTTCGACCTCCCGCTGCGCGTTTCGCTGGAGACCATTCGCGATCTCTATCGGGTCAGCGCGACCGAGTACGCCGCCCGAATCGACGAGTTCGACGAAGTACTGCAACTCAAGGACTTCCTGGACACGCCGATCCGGTCGCTGTCGCTGGGGCAGCGGATGCGCGGAGATCTTGCCGGCGCCATGCTGCATCGCCCTCAGGTGTTGTACCTGGACGAGCCAACGGTGGGTCTCGATGTTGTCGCGAAACAAGCCCTTCGCGACTTCATCGCGGAGCAGAACCGGACACATTCCACGACAGTGATGATCACCACGCACGACATGGACGACATCGAGCAGTTGTGTCGGCGGATCGTACTGATCGACCGCGGCCGGGTTGTCTACGACGGTGACCTCAGCACTTTGAAACGCCGGTATCTGCCTTTCCGGGAAGTGGTGATCACTCCGGCAGAGCGCGCGAACCCGGCGCTGATCACGGCGCAGCGGGCTGACCGGCTGGAGAATGCGGACGGGACGATTTCACTTCGCTTCGACCCCGAACAGACCAGTGCCGCGGCCGTGATCGCGCAAGCCGCCGCGGTCACCGAGATCGCCGATCTGCACGTTAACGAGCCCAAACTCGAAGATGTCGTTCGCCTGATCTATGCCGAGGCCGAAAGGTGATCGGCGTACGGCCCCATTGGATCACGCCGTGGTCGATGATCAGGCTTGGCGCCAAGAACGCGCTGTACTTCCGGGCGAACGTCATATTGTCGACAGTTTCGGTCGCATTCCAAACAGTCCTGCTTGTGACCGTGTGGCGTGCGGTCTATTCCGGGCGCGGTCACGTTGCGGGGGTCAGTGCGGCCGATGCGGTCAGCTATGCGGTGATTGCCATGTTGCTCTGGCACATCGCAGTACCCTGGCAACTGTCGTCGATCCCCGCGCGAGTACGCGAGGGAACCATTGCGACGGACCTCATCCGTCCGGTCGGCGTGGTGGGACAGAGCCTCCTGCAGTCCGTGGGCGGGACTGTCGGCGCGATCCCCGGTGCGGTGGTCGGCCTGGCCATCGCCGTGGCACTGGGTGGCCTGACACCGCCGGCCACCGCAGCTGCGCTGCTCGGATTCCTGCTCACCAGTGCGCTCGGCTGGCTGCTCGCGACGATGCTGAATCTCGCGGTGTCGATGGTGGCGTTCTGGACAACTGATACTCGCGGACCGTTCTATGTCTACCGGGCAATCGCCAGCTTTGCCTCCGGCGCCTTGGTCCCGCTGTGGTTCATCCCATCGCCGCTGCGCCCAGTTCTCGATGCGCTGCCGTTCGGATTGCAAGTCTTTGCACCGTTGCAACTCTGGCACGGACAGGCGCCGCTCGGCGGACTGTGGGGCGTCCTTGCGGCGCAGGCCGGCTGGTTGGTTGCCATCGCGGGAATCGTCGCCTTGATAACTTGGCGGGCCTTGCGCAAGGTGGTGATCAACGGTGGCTGATCTGCTCCGGGACTTCCGCATCCTGCTCCGAGTGGCCTGGTTGACCGAGCTCGAACACAAGGCCAATCTCTTCATTTCCATCGTCGGCGCGCTGGCCTTCAACGCCGGGCAGCTTCTCTTCATCGGCGTACTGCTGCACGCTTTCGGGTCCATCGCCGGCTGGAATCCCGCCGAGATGATGGTGCTGTTCGGCATCCGAATGGCGAGTCACAGCGTGTACGCCTTCTTCTTCCGCAGGATGATCGACGTCGACCTCGTGGTGCACACCGGGGAGTTCGACCGCTACCTGCTACGGCCGGCCAATCCGTTCTTGCAGCTCTTGATGCGCCGCTTCAATCTGCAGCAGTTCGGCGATGTGATCATTGCCGTTGCGATTCTGGCACTCGCGCTGCCGCAAGCCTCGGTATCTTGGCATCCGCTACTCGCGTTGTGGCTTGTCATCGCGATCGCTGCCGGCGGAATGCTGGAGGGCGGTCTTCAACTCGCCCGCGGCGCCCTGGCTTTTCGACTCCAGAACACGCAGTCGCTGGCGGGTTTGATCGATGCCATCTTCGGGACCTACGGCAACTTCCCGTTGCAGGTCTTCGGCACGGCCGGAGCTGTCCTTTTCACACTTTTCATCCCGTTGGCCTTCGTCGCGTGGATTCCAGCCGCCATGATCACCGGACGGGCGGACTCATTGTGGTTTCCAGCGTGGCTGGGATGGCTCAGCCCCGCAGCAGGTGTGTTGTGCTTGGCGGCGAGCATCGCCTTCTTCAACCGACAGTCCCGGCACTATTCCAGCCCCGGTTCATGAGCGCCGATACGGTCCAGGGTGGCCGCCCCGTAAGCGATCGCCATCGCTTACGGGGCACCAGGTCAACCCCCGCCGAACTACCTCGGCACCAGCCACAACTGCCACGGGTCCTCGGCAGCCGGACCGACGGCCGTGCAGTAGTACCTGGACCAGTCCCTCGGTCGGGTTTCGAGTTGCCATCTGCCCTGGCCCAAGCAGTGTTCGAGGGATGAGTAATAGCCACCGGACTGCGGCGGCCCGCCCGCCTGGGCCGGCGTAACCACCGCAACCGAAGCGGCGGCAGTCGCAAGCAGCATGGTCCCGGCGGTGAATACTCTTCGGCTCTTCATATAGCTGTACCCGTCTGTAGGCAGTCCGACTACCCCAGCAAAACCGCCCACCCCACCCCCAAACCACCCTTTCGAAACCCGTCGAACAGTCCCCCACCAGCTCACCGCGTACCGATCACCCGACCCGCCCGCGCCAGCACCAAGTTGCTGGTACTGCCAAACGTGACCGCCGCATCGGCCATCTCGATCCGGAATACCAGGTCAAACCGGGCCGGCGTGGACTTGATCACGACGTCACCGTTGGTGTTCGTCGTGTACGTCGCTCCTTGGGTGAACGGCGGGTCGCCACGAAACGGCGACTCGTGGAACCACGTCGTACCAGCGGCGCCGGCCCACGGGACCATCTTGTTGGTCGCCGCGTCGTAGCGAGTGACGTGGAACGTGATCGTCGTCGTCCCGGTGACAGCGTCCCAGACGCCGGTGCCGGTTACGGCTGACTTGAACCGTACGTCGGTGGTGGGCTGGTTGAAGGCGACGTCCGGCCGGTCGACCGGATCGGTCACCTTCCAAGTCCACGTCCCCATCGGATCATTGCTGTAGACATCGCTGAGCGCCGTGCTCCGCTGGAGGAACCAAGCGTCGGTTGTGAGGGTGTTACCGACGCTCGCCACCCAGGTCACTTTCGAAGGCGCGCCCGCGGTACAACTGCGGGTCGGGCTGAACTGCAGGAAGGGCTTGTCGACCACGATCCGGGCCGGCGGGGTCAGCGTGCAGCTCAGCGCCGGGTCTTCGGCACTGGTCGCATTGCTGAGACCAGCCGTCCCCAGGACGGCGGCCAGTCCGGCCGCGACTATCAGCGCGAACGTTCCGCCGCGCCGCGGTCGTTTCAGAACTCGGGTTCCCATGAGGAGATCCAATTCATCCGGTCGTTCACGTATTCGAGACGGTAGTCGGCGCTGGTTCCCGCGTACGCGGCCAGCGTCGAGGTCAGCAGGCCGGTCATCGTTCCGTCCGGCGCTGCCGGCTGCGGCCCGTCCTCCGGGCTGACGTTCCAGACCTTGCCGACGTCCACTGTGTCGGCCATCAGGAAGTCACCACTGCCGTTGGTGGCGAAGGGAAACGCCTCGATGCCGGCACGTCGGCACCAACCGACGGGCCAGTTGCCCTGCTCGGCCACGACATCGAGCGGCAACCACTCCCACCAGGCTGGGAAGACGAAGAACCCAGGGTGTCCAGGACCTTCCGGATGCGCGCCGTCGTGCATTCGGTACAGCTCGACGAGCGCCTCGGGGGTCCGTACGCCGAGGTGGCGGGCTGTGTCGGCCAGCTGATGTTCCGGCGGTGCTGGTCGCAGCTCGGTCGCCGCCGGCGGCTGGCGGAGCAGCACCTCCCAGAACGCGGCCCACAGATCGGGTGTGCTCAATCCTCCCCCTCGGCACATTCGGGCTCTTCCGGTGGCTCGGGATACGTCGGCCCGTCGAAGATGTCGACCTGGAACTCGTCGTTCTCGAGTACTCGGTCCTTCACCAGCCACCTGCCCATCCAGCAGCCCGACCGGCGGTTGTCACGATAGTTGATGTACTTCACCGAGAAGTCGTAGTTGGGCAGCGGTGGAGCGAGGGAGCCTTCCAGGGTGCTGGCGAACGGGTACTCGTCGCAGTCGGTGTCCGGCGGCTTGATCGGGACTGCTGCCTCGCAAGCCTTCCTCGACGCGTTCCGCTGGGCTTCCTTCAGGGCGTCGTTCCAGTGCCGGTGCAGGTTCGTCGCGATCGTCTTGGTTCCGTTCTCCGGAGGCACCGGGTCGGTCGAGTTCGGGTTCTCCTGCGCCTGCCGGATGTGCTGCGACGACTGCGTGATCCCGGCGTCGTTGATGTTGAACCGCAAGTGCGGCAGGGTCGGGAAGACGCACGCCTCCTTCTTGAACTCCCTCCGGGTCAGCTGCGCGGAGTCACACCGCCAGCTGGTGCCGAACTCCTGGACGCCACCGATCTGCTGGTCGACCTGCTGGCCACCGGTGGTCGTGGTGAAGTAGTACGGGAACCGGAACCGGCCGGTGTCTCTGCTGATCGGGTTGGTACTGGTCGGCATCCTGGGTGACTGCATCGTGAACGTCAGGCCGATCGAGGCCAGATCCCGCAGCCCGATGCTCTGCCGGGTCGTCGGAGTGATCGAGCACGCCGCGGGCAACTTGTCAGTCGAGCAGCTCGGTGTCATCGAGATCACCGCGATATCGGCGAGCACACCACGCCGGGGCGGCACGTGAATCTCGTCCGCCTTGAAGGTCACCGTGACTGTCCGGCCGTCCTCCGACGACCGGGCCATCATCGTCATCCGGAACATCAGCGTCCCGAGCGGATAGATCTGGTTGGGCGCCCAGAACGTGACGCCGTGCTGTTTCCACGCACAGAACTGGAAGTGGTTCACGACCCGCCCACCGGTGGACGAGTTCGTGGTCTCCCCCAGGCTGCCTTCTTTTTGACAGTCCTCGTCGGTCCAGTTGGTGAAGTCCTCGTACGGTCGTGGGCGGTCTGCTTCGGCCAGGGACTTCGACTGGCCGCGGTCGGTCTGGGACGGGGTCGGCGTCGGGTTGCTGGCGAGCGCCTGCTGGGCAGCCGTTGCCATCAACCCCAACGCGAGAACAAGAGACAACAGGGACAGCGATCTGAAACGCCTCACCGAAGAGCCCCCAGGATGGTGTTGTGTGCGCCCGTAGGCGCTGTGCATCCGCACCATCGGCGCCGCCGAGACTCGCGTTACCGGCTTTGCAGCAACCTGCAGACCTTGTTGACTGGCTGACTCCACCACCCGACAATCTGCCGGCAGGGCCGCGGTGCCGAATTGCAGCTTCTGGCAGTAGTTGTGGCGGGGTTAGTACATGACCAGACCGGCTGAGACGTTGAGGTCGGTGCCGGTGATGGCGGTGGAGTGGGGGGAGGCCAGGAAGGCGACGGTGGCGGCTACGTCGTCGGGGGTGACGAAGCGTTGGAGGGGTACGTCGTCGAGCATTTGGGTTCGTAGTTGTGCTGGGTCTTCGCCGTGAAGTTCGGCTTGGGCCTCGATGACCCAGTCGAGGCGTGGTCCGGTGACGAAGCCTGGGGAGACGACGTTGACTCGTACGCCGTGTGGTCCGCATTCGAGGGCGAGGGTGCGGGCCAGGCCGACCAGGGCGAGCTTCGAGGCTGCGTACGGGGTCCTTCCGGCGAGCGGGCGTTTGCCGGTCATCGAACCGACGAGGATCGCGCTGCCGCTTCCGCGTTCGACCATCTGGGGAAGGAACGCCCGGAGGGTGAGAAAGGTACCGGTGACGTTCACCGTGAGGGTCTCGTTCCAACTGTCCAGGTCGAGGGACCACAGCGGGCCGGAAGGGCCGCCGATGCCGCTGTTGCAGACGACGACATCCGGCGCGCCGAAGATGTCCGACGTCTGGCGGCCGAACGACTGCACTGATTGCTCATCGCTGATGTCGACCGGTACGACGTGGGCGAACGTGCGGCCCACGCGTGCTGTCTCGTTCCGGGCGTGGCCAATCAACTCGGCTGTCTCGCGGAGCGCGGCCTCGTCCCGGCCGCCGAGCACGACGTCCGCGCCGTCAGCTGCCAGGCGGAGGGCGATCGCCCTGCCGATACCACGTCCGGCGCCGGTCACGACCGCCTTCATACCTCCGCCTCCTCGACGACCGCCTTCGTGGCCGCCTTCATGACCGCGTTCGTGACCGCGTTCATGACGCTGCCTCGAGAAGTCGCTTGTACAGCACGTCCCTGCGGGCGGTCAGTTCCCGCAACTCGTCCGCGGTGTAGTTCAGAAAGCCGGCGCCGCTCTTCACCCCGAGGCGGCCGTCCTCGACAAGGCGGCTGACCATCGGCGGTACCTCAAATCGCTCGCCGTACGCCTCGTGGAGCACCGTGAAGATGGCGTGGTACACGTCCAGCCCGGCCATGTCCGCGACCGCGAACGGGCCGAACGCCGGCAAGCGGACACCGATCGTCCGGCGAACCAGGATGTCCAGGTCCTCGGCCGTGATGACGCCTTCCTCGACGCACGCCAGCGCTTCGCGGAAGAGCGCCAGCTGAAGACGGTTGGCGACGAACCCGACGCAGCTTCCGACCTCGATCGGCTCCTTGCCGGCGGACCGCAACAAGGCCACCAGCGTCGCCGTGACTTCCGGATCTGTCTGCTCGGTGCCGGCGACCTCAACACCCGGGATCGTCTCGGCCGGGTTGAAGAAATGCGCGGCCAGGAACCGGGAAGGGTGCGAGAGCGCGCCCGCCAGCCGGTCGAGTGGCAGCGACGAGGTGTTCGTCGCCACGATCGCCGCCGGCGCAGCGTTCTCGCTCACCCCGGCCAGCACCTCGAGCTTCAGCGGGAGCTGCTCCGGGACGGCCTCGAACACGACTTCAGCGCCGCGAACAGCCGCCCCGAGATCGTGCGTCCCGCCGATCGTCCCGGTGACATCACCACCGTGCCGCCGGGCGCGATCGCGAACGGCGGTGACACAGCCCTCGATCCGATCGACGGCATCGACAACCGTCACTTCATGCGAGGCCGCCGCCATCACCGCGGCAATCCCCTGCCCCATCGTGCCGGCCCCAAGCACAGCGATCCTCATCATTATCTCCCATATATCGAAGATATATTCGCCAATCCGCAGACAACACGGTACGGCTCGCAACCTCGGGCGGCAAGGTTGACCTCAAGTAAAGTTGAGGTTATTGGGTGGTCTCGCCGGCAACTGGAAGAACGATCGAGAGGACCACCCGCATGAGCTCACCCGCAGAGTCGATCGCCGTTGTGTCACGGGCAGCCTCGCGGCGTACGCTGCCGGTCGTACTGACCGGGGTCGCGCTGGTGGCGATGTCGATTTCGGGTACGGCGATCGCCTTGCCGAGCATCGGAACTGACCTGGAGACGGCCGGATCGGCACTGAACTGGGCCGTCGCCGGGTACAACCTTGCCTTCGCGGCGATGACCTTGGTGGCCGGCGCGGCCGCCGATCGCGCGGGCCGCCGGCGCGTTTTCGTCATCGCGGCCGCACTGTTCACCGGCGGCTTCCTGGCCACCGCGTTCGCGCCCACGATCGAGGTTCTCGACGCGGCTCGCATTGTCTCGGGGATCGGTGGTGCTGGGGTCATGGCCGCGGGTGGCGCCCTCCTGGCGTCCGCGTACGACGGCGCGGCACTGAACCGGGCGTTCGCGCTGATGGGCACCATGGCTGGGGTGGGTATCGCCACCGGTCCGACGCTGGTCGGCGGGCTGGTCGATCTGACCGGATGGCGCGGGAGCTTCGGCGTCTTCGCCGGCGTCGCCGCGATCATCGCCGGGGCCGCGACGCGGCTGGCCGAATCACGTGATGAGAGGGCACGGACCGACTGGATCGGAAGCGGTCTGTTTGTGGCCACGCTTACCGCGGTCATGTTCGCCTTGCTCGAAGGCCCTGGGTACGGCTGGGGCCATCCGATGGTCATCGCCGGTTTCGGGGTCGGCATCGCCGGGTCGGTGGTGTTCGCGGTCGCCCAGCGCCGCAGCTCCGCACCGGTACTCGCACCAGAGCTCGTCGGCAACCGGCGATTCATGGCATGGTGCCTGGCCACGCTGACGACCTCGATCGGATTCCTCGGCGTACTGGTCTTCTTGCCGACCTACTTGCAAGCCGCTGCCGGGCACAACCCGGTGACGGCAGGCCTTGTCATGCTGTTGCTGACAGCACCGGTACTCGTCACGCCGATCTTCGCCGCGATGCTGGTCAACCGCGGCAGCTCGCCCCGGTTCCTGATCATGATCGCTCTCATTCTGGTCGTCGCGGGCAATGTGGGACTGCTCGTACTGAGACCCGAGAACACAACCGTGCTCGTAGCCATCCCGTTGCTGCTCATCGGGATCGGCATGGGAGCCTCGTTCGGCATCACCGACGGGCAGGCGATGGCGCTGGTTCCCGCACGGCTGGTGGGAACCGCCGCCGGGTTCCTCAACACCTTGCGAGCCGCCGAGGCCCTCGTGATCGCCGGATTCAGCGCAGCTCTCCTCGGGTTCCTGACCAGCGCACTACAAGATTCGCAGCATGCGGCCGATGTCGCGGCCGGCCACCTCACCACAGCCAACGATCCCGGTCGCGCCGTCGAGATCGACGCGTTCACCAGTTCCTGGCACCGCACCCAACTCGGCGTCGGCGCCCTGTGCCTCCTCCTGACCGCCGCCGTCGCCCTCCTCGTCTTCACACGCTCGCACGGAAAGGACACCCACATCCAAGAGGCCTGACGGCACCCGCTGAGCCCGGTGTTGGCGCCGGGCTCAGCGGGATGCCTGTTACTTAGGGGATTCGAGGTCTGGGCAGCGGGTGCCGTTGGCGGGTTTCTTGAGGTTGATCAGGAAGTCGTCGACGGCCTGGTTGATGCAGGTGCTCGGTCCGGCGGCTCCGATGCCCGGGTAGATGGTATGGCCGTAACCCTCGTACGTGAGTAGTGGTGCGCGGGTCTGTTTCGCGACGGCCTGTGATCCTTCGTACACGGTGGCGAAGTCGTACAAGTTGCCCACCACAACCAACTTCACGCTCTTGTCGATCTTGGGCGTACGCGGTGGGTTGGTGACCTTGCCGGTGTAACCGACGCAGTCGAGCGCGTGGGTCGAGTGGTCGCTCCACTGGACGTTGGGGTACTTCGCGGCCGTCCGCTTGACCAGCTTGTTCCACTCCGCGTAGTTCTTCACCTTGAAATCGAAGTCGTGGCAGAACCACACCTCATGCGGAAGCCGCGGCGGCACACCGGCCGCCGCGTCAGCCCGGCCGGCGCCAACTGACGTGGCGCCTTTCCCTTCGGACAAGCCCTTCAGTCGAGTTGCGAACCGGCTCCAATTGTCCGGGTAGTTGCTGCCGCCGGTCAGACGGTTGAGCTGGTAGAAGTCGACCGCGTCGCCCGTGTCCGGGTCCGTCAACTTGCCGGCGCGGGCGCGCTCCCGCAGCTCGCCGTACACCTTCTTGGTGTCCTTGCCGTACAAAGCGCAACTCGACGTCCGGTCACACCAGTCGGCGAACGCAATGAAGTTCCGCTCCAAAATGCGAGCGTGATCGTCGACCCACGCCGCCAGGCTCGCACCCTTCGGCGACCGGTCCGCATTGCCGTCGCTGACCAGCGCGCGGACCCGCCGCGGGAACATTTCGGCGTACTGCTGAATCGCCAATGACCCGTACGAGTACCCGACCTGGGTGATCGTCTCCTCGCCGAGAGCCGCCCTGATCGCGTCGATGTCCTTGACCACCGAGCGGTTGTCGGTGTGGTCGTACAGCGGACCGGTCCGTCGGCGACAGTCCTCGCTGAGCTCGATCTTGGCCGCCGTCATCTTGTCGAAGTCGGCCTGGCTCTGCGGCGTGAGGAGCTTGTCGGCCTTGCTGGCCAGCGCCTCGTCACACACCACCCGGCTGCTGGTGTTCACGCCGCGCGCGTCGTACGTGACCACGTCGAAGCGCTCGTGGACGGCGTCACTGAACACCTTGCCCTTCCGGCGGATCATGTCCAGGACACCGGACGTTCCGGGGCCGCCCGGGTCCATCATCGCGACGCCGATCCGGTTCGCCGAGTCCTTGGCCTTGACCCGCGCGATGCCGATGTGGATCTTGTCGCCGTCCGGTTTCGACCAGTCCAGGGGTACGTTGACGGTCGCGCACTCGACTTTCACCTCCGTATCGGGGCACTGCTGCCAGTCGATCCCGGACTCGGCGGCCGTCGACGGTCCCGCGCTGGTGACGAGGTAGCCGAGTAAGGCGAGCACGAGCCCGCCTCCCACGACAGCCAGCGGTCTGCGTTTCATCAGAGGATTCCTCCTGTAGTGAGTGAACAAAATCAGGGCGCGGCCAGCGCCTCGGTCGGAGCTAGGCGAGCGGCCCGGATCGCGGGGTACAGCCCGGCGATGGCACCGATCACCAAGGTGGCCGCGACGCCGCCGAGACTCGCCCAGGCCGGTACGACGCCGGGCCAGTTCTGGGTCATCGCGTAGGCGGTCGTCACGCTCACCCCGAGCAGTACGCCGCCGGCACCGCCGAGCGCCGACAGCAGCAGCGACTCGGCCAGGAACTGGACCCGGATCTGTCCGCGGGTGGCTCCGAGCGATCGCCGCAGTCCGATCTCGGCGCGGCGTTCCAGGACCGAGATGACCATCGTGTTGGCGACTCCGACGCCACCGACCAGGAGCGCAACCGCGCCGAGCCCAAGCAGCAGGCCGGTGAACGCCCGGTCCGTGGCCTGGCGGGCGGCCAGCGCGTCGGATGGCCGCGACACCTTGACCTCGTTCGGCGCCTCCGGGTTCGCGGTCGCGGCCAGCACCGAGCGGACCGCTTCGACCGCGGCGTCCGCGGACCTGGTGTAGACGGTGGACGGGTGGCCGTCGAAGCCGAAGGATTTCTCGGCCGCTTCCCAGCCGATCAGGGCCGCCGAGTCCAGCTCGGGCGCCAGCGGCGCCTTGTCGAGGATGCCGATCACGGTGAACCACTTGGTGCCGATCAGGACCTGGACGTCCGGCCCGGCCGCTCCGACCCCCAGCCGCTTGGCGGCATCGGCGCCGAGGACGACCGCCGGGTACTTCGCGGTCGCGGCATTCAGCCAGGTGCCATGGGCAACAGTCGCGCCGACGGCCTTCGGCAGATCGAGATGGGCCGCCTGGACGCTGATTCCGCCGGACTGCGCCGCCGGGATCCTGTCGTTGCGGTACACCTTCGCGCCCTCGACCGCGCCGGTCGCCGCGACCTCGGTGACCGGCTTGATTCGGGAGATCGTCGCGACCGCTTCCTTCGGCAGCTTGGCGTCCTCGCCGAACAGTCCCTGCCCGGGCGCCGCGGTCAGCAGGTTCGTCCCGAGGGAGGCGAGCTGGCGATCCAGTTCGGCCCGGCTCGACGACGAGATCCCGACGACCGCGATCATCGCGGCGATACCGATCGCGATCCCGAGCGCCGACAAGAACACCCGCAACGGCCGCGTACGCAAACCTGAACCGCCTACCCGGACCACATCGGCCAGGCCCAACCGAGCCGGCGTCAAGGTACTCACGACGCCACCTCGCCGTCGCGCATGACCAGCTGTCGTGGCAGCGTCGCGGCGATGTCACGATCGTGGGTGATGACGAGCACCGTCGTACCGGCCACGTGCAGCTCGCGCAGGAGCGCCATCACGCCGGCGCCGGACGCGGAGTCGAGGTTGCCGGTCGGCTCGTCGGCCAGCAGCAGCGGAGGTTCGCCAACAACGGCCCGGGCGATCGCGACACGTTGGCGCTGACCGCCCGACAACTGATGCGGCTGGTGGTCCATCCGGTCGTCGAGGCCGACCTTCGTCAGCGCGATGCGGGCGCGGCGCCGCCGTTCGGCCAGGCCGCGCCCGGAGTACAGCAGGCCGTCAGCGACGTTGTCGAGCGCGGAGCGTCCCGGCGCGAGGTGGAACTGCTGGAAGACGAACCCGATGGTCCGCGCCCGCAGCGCCGACACCTGCCGGTCCGGCAACTTCGCCACGTCGTATCCGCCGATCCGGACCAGGCCGGACGACGGACGGTCCAGGGTGCCGATCAGGTGCAGCATGGTGGATTTCCCCGAGCCCGACGGGCCGACGATCGCGACCAGCTCGCCGTACCCGATGGTGAGACTCACGCCGTGGACCGCGGTCACGCCACCCGGGTAGGTCTTCGTGACGTCATCCAACTCGACGACGGCTCGGTCATCGGCGTCGGCATCGGTGACCGGTAGGGCGCTCATGATGGCATCCCGACGGTCGTCTTCTCGGTCAGTCCGGCGCCGGAAACCTCGACCCTGCCGCCGGCGAACAGCCCGGTCTTCACCGCGACGACCTTGGACGTCGAGCCGTCCACGACCTCCACACCGTACCCGCCTTCGGACAGCGCGAGCAGCGCCGAGACCGGCACGGTGAGTACGTTCTTTCGCTCCCCCGCCGTGAAAGACACCGTCACCGACGCTTCGTCGAGACCCGCGAGCGCACGCTGGTCCGCCAGGCTGATGGTGACCTCGATCTTGGTCTCGGACTCGTCGCTGGTCTCCTCACCTGCCTGGACGATGGTCTTGGTGCCGGAGATCTTGCCGGTCACGGTCTTCCCGTTCGGCAGCTTCACCTTCACCGCCGCGCCCTTGGTCGCGATCCGCTGATCAGCGGTCTCGAGGTCGACGGTCACCACCCGCGCCGTACCGGTGTACTTGAGGATCGCCGCATTCCCGCCGACGCCGGCTCCGATCGCGGCCTCGTGCGCGTCGACCCGAATCGGGGTGGTCGCGTAGACGACCCGGCCCAGAGCGAGCTTGCCGGTCTCCTCGAGCCCGAGATCCTCCTGCCATTCCTTGACCGCATCAGCCGTCGCGTCGGTGTACTCGTCGTCGACCGTGAAACCGTCGTAGCCGAGCGCACTCAAGTTCCGTTCGAACTGCTCGACATCCGCGCCCTCATCCCCGGACACCAGCGCCCGGTAGGCGGGCAGCGATCCGTACAACAGCACGACCGGATCGTTGTCGATGGCAAACATCGTCTGACCCCGGGTGAGCGTCTTGCCGACCGCCGCCATCGCGGTCACCGTCCCGCTGAGCCGCGTCGACACCGCTGTCGTACTGCCGTGGCTGAGCTCGCCGGTCTCGTCCTGACTGTCGACCAGCGTCTGCCGGGTCACCGAAGCGGTTGCTGGAGGCAACACTGCGCTCGCGGTCTCATCGTCGGCGCGACCGCCCCCGCCCAGACCGATGGTGGCAGTGACCGCAGCAGCCAGGGCGAGGACAGCGGCCAGCGCCAGCCCGGCTCGACGGGTTCGCCGACCCGCCGGCCGGTCGGCCGCGGTCATCAGCTGCCCCCGATCGTACCGGCGGACGGCTGCGTCGGCTGGTACTGCCGGCACTTCTGCTGGGCGGCCTTGAACTCGGCCGATTGCGGGTCGATGCCACTGTCCGGATCCATCTTCACGGCGCCGCCGTTCGCGTCCGGATCCGGGAACTTCGGTACGCCGTTCTCCCGCATGCACTGGGCGAGCTTGCGCATCTGCTCGACCATCCCGGAGTCGATCTTCGGCTTGTCGCCACCGTTCGGCAGGTACTGCTTGCACTTCTCCCGGGCGGCATCCACCTTCTGCGGATCGGCACTCGCCGGCGCCTCGGCCCGCTTGCCGCCGCTGCCGTCGGCCTGCGGATCCGGCCAATCAGGCATCCCGTTCTCGCGCATGCACTGGGCGAACTTGTACTGGTCGGCCTGGCTCGACGAACCACTGGCTGACGTTGTCGCCGAGCTGCCACCGCCGGCCGTGGCGACACTGTTGTCTTCGTCCTGAGCCTTGCAGGCCCCGAGGCTGAGCATCAGGCCGACCGTCGCGAGGAGCTTGATCGCATTCATCGTCTTCATGCGGTAAACACTGCTGGCGGTGCGTGAGTACCCGCGTCTGCCCGTGGTGACACTTGCGCGTCCATCCACGGATGTACGTGGTCACGGCGATGTCCACCGCGAGGTACACGCGATCGCGACGGCCGCCCACGTACAGTTTTGGGATCATGGCAACCACGCGCCCGCTGGCGAACCTTGCGTCGAGTGCCGCCCAGGCGTGGAGTCGCTGGGCGGCACTGCACGATGCCGCCCTGGCCGCGGTGCTCCTGCTCGGCACGCTCGCGACGTCCAAGAACCTGCTGACCGGACCGGTACGCCACCTCACGAACGTGGATGGCGACATCCAGCTCGCGGTGTGGATCATCGCGTCGGTGGCCATCGCGGTCGGCGTCGCGCTCCGGCGGCGCAGACCCTGGCTGATGCTGGTTGTGTGTGCCGCGGCGAGTGCCGTACATCTGGTCCAGAGCATGCCGCTGCTGATCATCGATCTGGGCACGCCGATTCTGCTGTACACAGTGGCGAGCAGCGCGCGGCGTACGTACACCCTCGCCGCGACCGCGGGCCTGATCCTGGCCGCCGCAGGCTGGAACTGGTACGCCGGGGCGACCGGCACGCCGATGGCCGGCGTACCGGACCGGATCGCACCGCCGATCGGTCGCGCTCCGGGGCCGACGGCCCGCCCTGCTCCGGAGGCGTCGCCCGGCATCCTCCAGGACTCCTCTACCGGCGTGATCCTGCTCGGGTCAATCCTGGTGACCTCGTGGGCGATGGGCTCCGCGGCCCGCAACCGCCGGGACTACCTGGACGAACTCCACGCCCGCGCGAGCGACCTGGAACGCGAACGCGACCAGCAGGCCGCGCTGGCCGTCGCCGCCGAACGCGACCGGATCACCCGTGAGTTGCACGATGTCGTCGCGCACGGGCTATCAGTCATGGTCACCCAGGCCCAAGGTGCCGAGGCGGCGCTCGCCCATCGCCCCGACGACACCAGGTCCGCACTCTCCGCGATCATCGGCACCGGTCGCGACTCGCTTGCGGACATGCGCCGTGTTCTGTCCCGGGCCGACAGTCTCGAGGACGCCTGGCACCCGCAACCCGGTATCGATCGGCTTCCGGAGCTCGTTGCCCACGTCACCAAAGCCGGGACTCCGGTCCGCCTGCAGGTCGACGGCACTCCAGCGGCGGTTCCGGCCGCGGTGGATCTCTCGGCGTACCGCATCGTCCAGGAAGCACTGACCAACACCATGAAACACGCGGGCGCCGGCGCTGCCGCGACGGTGAAACTCACCTTCCACGACTCGGAGGTAGTCATCGAAGTCAAGGACAACGGTCGCGGGCAAACCAGCAGCGACGGCAACGGCCATGGGCTCCGCGGGATGGGCGAGCGCGTGCGGTTGCTCGATGGGCAGCTGACCGCGGCGCCCGGTACGCACGGTGGTTTCGTCGTCCGGGCGACGTTGCCGATCGATCGGCCGCGGCCATGATCCGCGTCCTGCTCGCCGACGACCAGGCCCTGGTACGCACCGGGTTCCGGATGATCCTGGACAACGCCGACGACATGACGGTGGTCGGTGAAGCCGCCGATGGCGAACAGGCCGTCGCGGCGGTGCTGGAACATCAGCCCGACGTCGTACTGATGGATGTCCGGATGCCAGATGTCGACGGCGTCGAGGCAACGCGCCGGATCTGCAAGTCGGCCGGCCCGACCCACGTGCTGATCCTGACCACCTTCGACCTCGACGAGTACGTGTACGCCGCGCTCCGGGCCGGCGCGAGCGGCTTCCTGCTGAAGGACACCTTGGCGGCGGATCTGCTGTCGGCGATCCGGGTCGTCGCGCGCGGCGATTCGGTCGTCGCCCCGACCGTCACCCGCCGCCTACTCGAACGCTATGTCGGCAGCGGCTCGACGGCACCGGTGTCAGATCTCAGCCTGGATACCCTGACGGACCGCGAACGCGAGGTCCTCGGCCTGATCGCCCTCGGCCTCACCAACACCGAAATCGCCGGCCGCCTCTTCCTGTCCGAGGGCACGGTCAAGACACACGTCCACCGCATCCTCTCCAAACTCAACCTCCGCGACCGCGTACAAGCAGTCGTCTACGCCTACGAAACCGGCCTCGTCCGCGCAGGCACCTCCTGAGCACCCCACCAAGAACCAGGACTTCTAAGCCCACCCCTGACTGCCGGATTCACACCGAGAGCGCGGCGAGCCCGGCAATGCCAACGATCAAGAAGATCTGACCGGCTCGGCCGCGACGGTACTCGCTGTTGCTCAGCACCTGATAGCCATGCCGTCGTTCCACCAGACCAGAGGCGATCAGCAGAGGCCGCCCCAGCGATCCGATGATCGCAAGCAGGTAAACGGCCGCTGCTGCCCACGCGGAGAGGGCGAGCGGATCGCCGGTGATCGCGCTGCGTAGCAGGCCGACAGGCGCGAACGCACACCAAGCACCCGCGATCGCGCCCGCGAGCCCCTTGTGCGACCGAGCAACCGGATCGACCACCGTCAGCCCACAAACCAACGCCAGCATCAACCCCATAGCCCCCAGCCCCAGCGCACCGCTGCTCCAGAAACTCGCGTGCCCAATCCCCATCGCCGATCCACCCTGTCTCCGCGACCCCGCACAACCTCGTCAGAAGGTCCGTTCAGTCGTCCTCGTGGGCGGTCCGGATTACCCACCGGACAGCCGTGAATGACGTCTCCATGTCGAGGATGCTGTCCAGTCCTTCGTCGGACAACAGGTCCTCGAGGTCCTCCTCGTACCGCCGGAACAGCTCCGGCAAGTCCGCCTCCTCAGTGCCCGGCGGGAAATCCCGAGTGATCACGAAACAATCACCTGGTTCCTCGTCGTACGGCGCCGGGTCTTCAATCAACGGCTTCAACGGAACCGTCTCGAGGTCACCACCCGCACCAGCCTTAGGCAACGGCCCGAAGTTCTTTCGCTCACCGACAAAAGCCAGCGCCTCGAGTACGACCGGTCTCAAGTACTCCCTGACCTCCGCAAGCGATGCACTTTCCAACTCGGGCCACACCACGGAGTAGTCCGGGCTGAGCGACCGCCCGATCTCACCAATCGACCGACGAGCGCGGCCCCTCTTGCTGACCCGAAATTCAAGCCCGAGCGCGACTCGCTCATACCCGCCCTGCGCCAACCAACGCGCGCCGTCGAACTCCGGCAGCAACTCGGCTTCCAGCTCCCGCAGCGCCGTCCAGGCCCGATCGATCGCAACGCCGGAGAAATCAGCCTGTCCCTCATCGTTGTAATCCGGACCACAGACCAGCTGCAACCACGCAATTGTCATCTGCAACTCCTTCGCTGGATGACGCCGTGTGCGTCAACTGCTGACGGTTGCCGGGCGTTCTGGCGGTGTCAGCAGGTGGAAGGAGGTTAGTTGTTGGTAGGCGTCGGCGGTGCGGAGGAGGGTGGGTTCGGCGTGATGGGGGGCGATGAGTTGCATTGAGAGCGGCATGTGGTTGTGGTCGAAGCCGATGGGGACGGCGCAGGATGGTAGGCCGGTGAGGTTCCATTGGGGGGTGAACATGGCGCTTGCCCAGCCGTGCATGCCGGTTGGGTCGGTTTCGTCGAGCCGGGCGGCTCCGGTCGGCAGGGTCGGGGTGATCAGTACGTCGCAGTCCCGCAGCGCGTACGCCGCGACTTCGCCGAAAACACCGGCCATCCGCCGCGCGTTCACGTAGTCGGCTGCGGTGAAGGTCGCACCGCGGGCAAAGAGCGCGCGCAGCGGCTTCCCGTACTCGGGCCAGTGGTCGATGAGCGACCGCTGGTGGTGCGCGAATCCCTCGCTCAGCAGCACGATGTGGTTCGCCATCTTGGCCATGTCGGCGTTCGGCAGGTCGACCTCGGTCACGGTCGCACCGGCCGCGGACAGGACCGAGATCGCCGCCTCGACGGCCGCCTTGACCGGTCCGGAAACATTCGCCGAGTCGAAGAAGTACCGCTTCGGTACGCCGATGCGCAGGTCCCGCGCGGAGCCGTCGAGCGCCGTCAGCACGCCCGCGTCACCGGTCATCGCTTGCAGGAGGACCGCGCAGTCCCAGGCCGAGCGGGCGATCGGGCCGACCGTGTCGAGCGTCGGAGCCAGCGGGACGACCCCGGCCGTGGACACCTGTCCGTACGTCGGCTTGAGGCCGGTCACCCCGTTGAGCGCGGCCGGATGCCTGATCGAGCCACCGCTGTCGGTCCCGAGCCCACCCAGCGCGAGCCCAGCAGCGACGGCGACCGCGGTGCCCGAACTCGAAGACCCCGCGAAACGCTCCGGATCCCAGGCGTTCCGCGGCCGCAGGAAGCCCTTGGTCGGATCATACGGACCAACGGCGTACTCGCTCGTGGTCGCCTTTCCCACGATGATCGCCCCGGCCTGCCGCAGCCGCGCGACGACCGCGGCATCACCCTCATACGTCCAACCAGGAGGTGGTACCAGGCTGTTGGCGCGGGTCGGACCTTCCGCAGTCGCGATCATGTCCTTGACCGCCAGCGGGATGCCGTGCAGCGGCCCGAGGTGCGTACCCGAGGCAAGTTCGCGATCAGCACGCTCGGCCGCTGCAAGCGCGGTCTCCCGGTAGGTGTCGACGTACGCCCCGAGTGCCGCTCCGAACCGCGAGATCCGGGCGAACACCTCCGTCGTCAGCTCAACAGCCGACGTGGTCCCCGCGCGCAATGCGGCCGCGGTGTCCTGGATCGTCGGTGCGGTAGGTCCCGATGGTTGCGGCCCGAGCTCCGCCGGTTCGCCGAAGGCCGTCGGGATCGACCCGTCGACGTCGAGCCCTTCAACGACAGCCCGCCGCAACGCATCAGCCTGCGTACGCAACTTCGGGTGGTCGCCGGCGATCGCGCGGGCCTCGTCGGCCGGCGGTTCGAGGCCGGCGAGTTCCCACAGCGCCCGGACGCGCTCCTCACTCGATGTCACGGTGCTTGCCTCCTCACGACCGGTCGGCGGTGGCGACGGAACTCTTCGGCGACCGCGCTGACCCTGGACGGCGGACCCGGCGCTTCCACCAGGTCGTCCGCTTGGCACTCAGTACGGCAGCACTGACCGCCGCCAGCAGCGCGAGGCCGTTGAACAGATCCGTCACCCACAGCTTGTTACCCATCAACTGCAGGCCTTTCACGCCGATCGCGAGCAGCAGCAATGCCAGGACGGTACCCCACACATTGAACCGTCCCGGCTTGAGCTGTGTCATGCCAAGGAAACAAGCGGCGAAGCTCGGCAGCAGGTACGCGGGGCCCAGGCTCGGGGACACGTTGCCGATCTTCGCGGCCACCAGTACGCCACCGAGCGAAGCGAACAACGCGGCCACGACGAACGAGCCGACGACATACCGTACGGTCCGCACGCCGGCGAGCCGAGCGGCGTCGGCGTTGGCGCCCACCGCGTACGCGCGCCGTCCGATCGGAGTGTGTTCGAGGACGTACCAGACAAGCAGACTCAGTACGACCGCGTACGCCGCGATGATCGGGAAGCCGAAGAAGTCGTGGTTCGAGATGTTCTGGAACCCGGCCGGCGCCGGACCGATGAACTGGAAGTTGGAGACCTGTTCGGTGATCGCGAGCAGAACCGAGCTCATCCCGAGGGTCGCGACCAGGCTGTCGACGCCGATCACGGACACGAACACAGCGTTGGCCACTCCCACGAGCAGACCGATGGCCACCGTTATCAGGACTGCCAGGACCGGATTCAGACGATGGTTCACCAGCAGCGAGGTGCAGATCACCGCGCTCATCCCGAGGTTCTGCGCGGCCGACAGATCGAACTGCCCCACGGCCAGCGTGACGAGCAGGCCAAGTGCGAGGATCAGCGTCACCGCCTGGTCACCCGCGATGCTTGCCGCGGTGGCATGGGTGGGGAACGTGTCCGGCAGTCGCAGCGAGAAGAACGCGACGAACGCGATGCACAGAGCCAGTCCCGTATAACGGCCCCAGGACACCTTGCGAAACCACCCGGCCCGTACACGCTCCGCGTCGGCCGGAGTGGCTGGTGACTCGGCGGTCACGAAGCCGGATCGAGGTTCGACAGACATGGTCGGTACTCCTGGTGGTCGGCGGAGTCGCGGATCGTCTCGCTGACGATGCGCGCCACGGACAGATCCCCCTTCGAAAGCACAGTGCGGACCACGCCCTGGCGCATCACCAGAACGCGGTCGCACACCGCGCACAGTTCCTCGGCGTCGGACGAGGAGAGCACGACGGCACCTCCCTGCGTCGCGACCCCGGCCAGCACGTCGTAGATCGCGGCCGTCGCGCCGGCATCCACTCCGCTCGTCGGCTCGTCGAGCAGCAGCACCTTGGCGTCAAGGCGCATCCAGCGCGCCAGTACCAGCTTCTGCTGATTGCCACCGCTGAGCAGCGCCAGCTGCCGGTCCGGGTCGGCGGGCATCACGTTCAGCCGCCGGATCCACGGCCGTACCGCGCGGCGTTCGGCGCGCGGGCCGAGCCAGCGCGCCGTCCGGGTGGCAGGCAGCCGGGGCAGCGTGACGTTCTCCCGCGCGGTCCACGCCTGGATCGTCGAGAGCCCTTTGCGATCCGCCGGCGCGTACGCGAGGCCGGCGTCGATCGAGCGGTCCGGCCGACCGGGCGGGACCGGCTGTCCACCGAGCGTCACCTCGCCCGCTACCCGCGGCCGGGCGCCGAAGATCAGGCCGAGCGCCTGGTCGAAGCCCGAGCCGACCAGCCCGGTGACCCCGACGATCTCGCCGGCCCGGACCTGCAGCGAGAAGTCGGCGACCTGATCGCCGGACACGCCAGTTGCCTTGAGCAACGTCTCGGTACCGGCCGCCGGCAACTGCGGCGCGAATGCGGCGGGCTCGCGGCCGATGATCAACCGGATCAGCTCGTCCTGACCGACGTTCTCGATCGGTTCGGTACTGATCCGCCGACCGTCCCGCAACACGGTGACCCGATCACCAACGGCGTACACCTCGCGGAGCCGGTGCGTCACGTAGAGCAGGGCCGTACCCCGTTCGCGGAGCCGGCGCATCAGCGCGAACAACTGCTCGACCTGATGTTGTGGCAACGACGCCGTCGGCTCATCCAGTACGAGCAGCGCCGGCGCCCCGTCCGTGGCGGCCACCGCCCGCGCGATGGCGAGCATCGTACGCTGCCCCGGGGTGGCTTCGCGGATCGGACGTCCGGGGTCGAGATCGATCTCGAGTTCGGCCAGCAACTGTTGCGCCGCACGACGTTCGCGTCGTTCGGACAGCCACCAACGGCCCGCGTAACGGTTGCCCAGAGCAAGGTTGTCGACGGCGTCGAACTCGGTCACCAGCCCCAGGTCCTGGTGGATGAAGGCGACCGCCTGCTCCCGCGTGGTCCGGCTGCCGAGCGCCAGCGGCGCCCCGTTCAGTGTCGCCGACGACCCGGGGTCGGGGCTGTGATAGCCCGCCAGGATCTTGATCAGCGTCGACTTTCCCGAGCCGTTCTGTCCGAGCAGGCAGTGCACCTCGCCGGCCCGGACTTCGAGGTCGACGTCCGCCAGCGCCCGCTGAGCCGGAAACGTCTTCGACAGCGAGGTGATGCGCAAGACTGGCGCGGCGGCCGAGCTCATCGCCCGGTCCAGGCCGTGGTGTAGAGCTGCTGGTAGTTCGGCGGCTCCGGCGCCGCACCGGCTTGATCGACGTTGCTCTTCAGGTAGATCTGCTGCCAGCCGACGGGGTCCGCGCGGTCACCAAGCGGCATACCCACCTCCAGCCGTACGAGCTGATCCACCGCGCGCCAGCCCACTGCCTGGAGCTCGATGGCCAGGCCGGCCCAGTCCGTCCCGTTCTTGATGCCCTGCAGGATGGACTGGTTGGTGGCGCGGCTGATGACCTTCACCTTGCCCTGCAGACCGGCTGCCTGGATGGCCGGATCGAGACCGGACTGGTAGTCGACCATCGGCGTCACGACGTACTTCGTCTTCGGATGCGCTTGCAGGTAGCCGGTGATCTGGGCCGGCACCGTCTTGCCGATGCCCTGCACCGAAGCCTCCAGAACCCCGACCTTGCCACCGGCGCTCTCGACGGCCTTCGTGAACGCGTCCTTCATCGGCGACCACGAGTTGGCGAACGACGGATCCCACACCCAAACGGCGTCGGTCGCGCCATTGGCGTCCGCGACGACGGCGCTGCCCAGGATCTTTCCGGTCTGCGTCACGTCTTGCTTGCCCAGGACAACAGCCTGGACGGCGCTGTCTGCTCCGGGCTGCTCCAGCGGTGACACCTCGGAGATCTTCGTACCGGCGGCCTTCAGCTTTGCCAGCTGCTCCTTCATCGACGAATCCGGCAGCGCCGGGACGTAGACGAACGCATCCGGCGGATCGGCCGCCACCTGGTTCATCAGGGAGACGTAGCCCTGCGGCGAACCGTCGTGCTGCAGCACCGTCGCGTTCCAGCCCAGCGCCTGCGCGGCCGCTTTCGCACCATCGGCGACGGACGCGCAGGTCGGGAAGTTGCAGGCGACGGCCACGAGCCGCTTGCCTTTCGGCGGCGCGGACTTGAGCGGAGGGATCGGCTCCAGCGCCTTGGCCGCGGAGTACTCGGCGTAGACCGCCTTCGCCTCCGCGAGAGCGGCCTTCGCCGCCGGGTCCGCCGACACCGCGCTCTGCGTGGTGGCATCGGAGCTGTTGCCGCAGGCGGTCAGCAGCAGACAGAGCGCGCCGGCGCCGAGGACGGCTGCTCGAAACTGAATCTTCATAGCCAGGGACTCTTTCCGGGTCTGGGAACGAGCGATGGATTCGCTCGTGACTCGCCTCGCGATCGGGGCAGCTGCCGGCGGAAACTCGAAGGTTTCCAGAAAACCTACGTAGTAGTATGTATGACCTACGCAGTAGTATGTGACGGCATCGGTCGGTTGGCAAGCGCCAACTCCGCACTGTTTTCCCAGACCTGGAAGGTGCCGTGGCTCAGGCGCCGGTCCAGCTCGGACGACGCTTCTCGGCGAAGGCCCGGGCGCCTTCGAGCGCGTCGGCCGAAGCGACGACCTGATCGACCAGCGCCTGCTGGTCCGGGAAGGCGTCGGTGTCGCGGTACCCCACCGCTCCGGCGACGATCCGCTTGCTGACGCGGACCGCCAACGGCCCGTTGGCGGCGATCTTCCGCGCCAGCTCACGAGCCGCGGCCAGGGCGTCACCGGGTTCGGTCAGCACACTGATCATCCCGTGCCGATGTGCAGTTGCCGCTGGCAACGGTTCACCGGTCAGCGCAAGCTCCATCGCCAGGTGGTACGGAAGCACCTTGGGCAACCGCACCAGCCCACCCGCCCCGGCCACCAGCCCACGGCGTACCTCGGGCAGGCCGAAGTTCGCGTCCCGCGCGGCCACCATCAGGTCAGCGCTGAGCGCAAGCTCGAAACCACCGGCGACCGCCCACCCTTCGACCGCGGCCAGCAGCGGTTTGACAGGCGGCCGCTCGGTGAGGCCGCCGAAGCCACGCCCGGGCAGCATCGGGATCTCACCCCGGGTGAAGGCCTTGAGGTCCAGGCCGGCACAGAAGTTGCCGCCGGCCCCGGTCAGGATCGCCACCGCAAGGTCTGTGCGTTCCTCGAACTCGTCGACGGCGGCCGCGATGCCGTTCGCCACCTCGAGATCGACCGCGTTCCGCTGGTCCGGCCGGTTGATCGTGATGATGGCGATGCCGTCCTGACCGGCCTCGAACAAGACACTGCTCACAGCGACTCCTTCGTCGGTACGGAAACGTGGCCGCTGATCAACGGCCACAAACCGCCCTTGCCCGCGGCCAGGACGTGCTGCTCCAGTACGGCGGAACAGGCGGCCTCGTTGCCGCCCTCGTCCCGCCAGGCCCACAGCCGCGTTGTGCTGTGTCGGAGCGGGTGCTCCTCGGTGTACCCGAGCGCGCCGTGGATCTGATGCGCCAGCGAGGCGACCAGCCCCGCGGCCTGTCCGGCGACCGTCTTCGCCGCCATGACGGCCACTTCCGCTCCGTTGTCCTCGTCGACCGCCACTGCCGCGGCCTCGACCGCGATCTTCGTCAGCACCACCTCACCGGCCATCGCCGCCAGATGTTGCTGCACGGCCTGGAACTTCCCGATCGGGCGCCCGAACTGCTCGCGCTCCCCCGCGTACGTCACCGTCAGTTCCAGTGCCCGCCGGGCCGCGCCGGCGATCAGCGCGGCGCGCGCCAGCGTCGTACGAAGCGCTTGCTCGCGTACGACCCGCGCTGACTCGCCCCGCAGCCAATGCACCCGCTCGTCCGGAACCGCACAGTCGAACGCGACGTCGTCCCGCGGCTCACCCGCCAGGTTGGCGCCCTCGGCGATCAGGCCTTCGCCCCGCCGGAGCAGGATCACCCGGTCCTCAACGAGTACGACGAGATGCTCGGCAGCACGTGCCCACGGCACCCGGCGCGCGATTCCACTCACGTGTACGCCACCACTCGTTGGCAGCACCTGCAGTTCCGTACCGACGACGATCGACGCCAGCGGACCCGCCGGCACCTGAACGCCGCAGCCGGAAAGCAGCCGTCCCGCAAGCAGGGCAGTCTCCGCGTACGGAACCGCGGCCGCATGCTCACCGAGCACCTCCAGTACGGCTACCGCCGTCGCGACATCGCCCCCGCTGCCGCCGCACTCCTCCGGTACGGACAAGGTGGTCACGCCGATGGACTCGAGCGCCGACCACAGCGCCGGGTTCCAGCCGTTACGCCGGTTGGCCTCGTCGTACTTCCCGCAGACCGACCGGACGCTGGCGTCCAGCGCCTCGATGATGTCGTTCATCGCACCCCCAATTGCCTGGCGATCACGCCGCGCAGGATCTCGTTGGTTCCGCCTCGTAGCGTGAATCCGGGACTGTGCAGGACGGCTTCGGCCAGCATCCGGGACAGTTCGTCGGCCGAGCCGGCGTCCGGCTCCACCTGGGTCAGCATCCGGACGCAGTCGATGACCGCACTCTCGAACCGGGTGCCGAGATCCTTCACCGCGGCCGCCTCGACCGCGGGTACGCCACCGGCCTCGAGCCGGCCCGCGACCGCAAGCGACAGTTGCCGTAGCGCCCAGAGCCGGGCGACGACCGACCCGAGAGCGCACCGTTCGCCGAGCCGGCCAGCGGCGGCCAGCGACTCTGTAGCGACCGCGAGCAGTGGGAAGGTGGACAGGATGCGCTCCGGGCCACTGCGTTCCATCGCCAGCTCATGAGTGACTTGGTGCCAGCCGTCGCCGGGCTCGCCCAGCACCCGCGAGTCCGGGACGAACACCTCGTCGAGGACAACTTCGTTGAAGTGGTGCTCGCCGGTGAGCAGCCGGATCGGGCGAATCTGCACGTCCGGATGCGGAAGGTCGATGATGAACTGTCCGAGGCCGGCATGCCGGTCCGCGGAGGGCGCGGCGGTGCGGGCCAGCACCACCAGGGTCTGCGCGTGGTGCGCGCCGCTGGTCCAGACCTTCGTACCGCTGAGCTGCCAGCCGCCGTCCACCCGGGTCGCGCGAGTGCGTACCGACGCGAGGTCCGAGCCGGTGTCCGGTTCACTCAGCCCGACAGCGAAGAAGCGCTCGCCTCGCGCGATCCCGGGCAGGTACGTGTGCTTCTGCTCCTCAGTCCCGAACCGCAGCAGCCCCGGCCCCGACTGGCGATCAGCGATCCAGTGCGCGGCGACCGGAGCACCGGCAGCAACGAGTTCCTCGGTGACGACGAATCGGGCCAACGCCCCGGCTTGGCGCCCGCCGTACTGCTCGGGGAAGGCTATCCCGATCCAGCCGCGCTCGCCCAGCCGGCGGCTGAACGACGCGTCCCAGCCGCCGAGCCACTGGTCGCACCGCGGCGTGAACCGGCCGGCGGCGAGCTCCGCGCGGAGGAAGGCACGGACGTCGTGCCGGAGGTTCTCGAGTTCGGCCGGCAGGGTCGCCGGCCGCAAGTTCCACAGGTCCATCAGGCAAGCCTCGTTCTCTCGATCGGCGCCTCAGCGCACGGCCCAGCGGCCCGTGTACGAAGGCTCGGCGACCTTGTCCAGGAACGCGCGATAGGCGATCGGCACGTCCTCGGTGGCCAGATTGACCGCCTGCGCCCGGGCCTCGTTGTCGAGCGCCTGACGCAGCGTCTGGTCGGCGCCCTGGTGCAGCAGCGCCTTCGATTGCGACACGGCGACCGGCGGCAGCGCTGCCAGCCGGCCGGCCAGGTCGGTGACGAACTCGTCGAGCTCAGCCGCCGGCTTCAGCCAGGTGACCAGGCCGAGTTCGCGAGCCTCCTCGGCCTCGATCACGTCGGCCAGCATCAACAGCCGCTTGGCCTGCTGCAGGCCGACCAGGCGCGGCAGCAACCAGGATCCACCGAAGTCGACCGACAGGCCGCGCTTGGCGAAGATCTCGCCGAAGCGAGCGGCCGGAGAGGCGACCACGAAGTCACAAGCGAGCGCCAGGTTGGCGCCCGCGCCGACGGCCGGTCCGTCCACCCGCGCGATCAGCGGCTTCGGGAACTCGTGGACGGCGAGCGCCGCATTGTTCAGCCGGCGCATTCGCTCCAGTGGATGCTCGTCCTTGGGCCCGCCGAGATCGGAGCCCGCGCAGAAGCTTCCGTCCGCGCCGGACAGGACGACCACTCGCACCGTACTGTCCTCGGCGAGTTTCCCGACCGTTGCCCGGAGCAACTGCCAGGCCGCTGGGTCGAGCGCGTTCCGGCGGCTCGGCCGGTTCAGCGTGATGCGCGCGATCGCCCCCTCCTGCGACACCAGGATCGGGTCCATCTCAGCGCCCTCCGAACACGGGCTTGCGTTTGTTCCGGAAGGCGTCCATCGCCTCCGCCGAGTCCTCCGTACTGTGCACGACCGCCATGTGCGACGAGATCAGGTCCAGTGCGGTCCGGGCATCGGTGTTCGCCGACTGGTACGTCGCCCGCTTGATCAACCGGAGGTTCAGCGGCGGCTGATCCGCGATCCGGCGGGCCAGCGCCTGCCAGGCCGGGCCGAACTCGTCATCGGCGTACACGTGGTTGGCGATCCGCAACCGGAGCGCCTCCCCGGCGTCGACGAAGTCGCCGGTCCACATCAGCTCCAGCGCCTTGCCGGTCCCGACGATCCGCGGCAAGTAGTAGCAGCCACCGTCACCCGGGACCAGGCCGATCCGGATGTACCCCTCCGACAGCCGGGCGGACCGCGCCAGCAGCCGGATGTCGCACATCAGCGCCATGTCCATCCCGGCCCCGACAGCTGTTCCGTTCACCGCCGCGATCAGTGGCTTGTCCAGATCCTCCACCGCGTACGCGACCCGGTGGATGCGGTCGTCGAGCAACCTCTTCACCGACAGCGGCCCGGTCGCCTCGGCCGCGAACGCGTCCAGGTCGATGCCGGCGCAGAACGCGTCCCCGGCGCCGGTGACGACCACCACCCGGACCTCGTCGTCGAGCTGCGCCGACCGCAGCGCCTCCGCCCAGCTCTCGATCATGTCCAGGGTGAAGGCGTTCTTCACCCGCGGACGGTTGAGCAGGATCGTCCCGATCCCGTCCCGCACCGTGTACTCCAGATCTGCCATGGCTCTCCTCAGCGACGGACATCGGGCTCCCCCGGCGACGAGGCATCAGATCGTTGCGCGGGCAGAATGAGAATGACATACTACCACGTAGGTTTTTTCTGATGAGTCGATCTTTCCGGCTTCGAGACAGCCGGGACGAGGAGGCGAAACTGATGGACTACTCGCGCCTGGCGCCGACGCTGCTGGTGGAAGCGGACGGCCCGCTGCGCATCGTCACGATGAACCGGCCCGGCGAACTCAACTCGGTCGACGACGACCTGCACGAAGGCCTGCGCCGGGTGTGGGACCTGCTGGCCGACGACGAGGGAGCCCGCGCCGTCGTGCTCACCGGCGCGGGCCGGGCCTTCAGCGCCGGCGGCCACCTGCCCAATTTCGTCCTCAGCCACACCGATCTCGCCGTCCGCCGCCGGAACATCCGGACCGGTGAGCGGCTGGTCCGCGCGATGCTCGGCTGCGACCTCCCGGTCGTTGCCGCCGTCAACGGTCCCGCGGTGGGACTCGGCTGCAGCCTGGCGACGATGTCGGACTTCGTGGTGATGGCCGAGGAGTCCTTCCTCAGCGACCCGCATGTCCGCGTCGGCCTGGTCGCCGGCGACGGCGGCGTGGTCACCTGGCCCGCGCTGACCAGCCTGCTGACCGCGAAGGAGTACATCCTGCTCGGCGACCGGATTCCGGCCACCGACGCGCTCCGGATGGGCCTGTGCAACCGGGTCGTACCCGCCGCCGACGTACTGACCACGGCCAAGGAGATCGCCTTCCGGTTCGCTGCCCTACCGCCGCAGGCGGCCCAGGACACCAAGCGGGCGCTGAACGCACACCTGCTCGGCTCGGCCAACACGGTGCTCAACTTCGCCCTGGCCGCCGAGTTCGAATCGTTCGGCAGCGAGGAAGTGGCGATCCAGGCCACCGAGTTCATGGAGAAGTCCGCCCAGGACTCGAAGGAAGCCTGACGATGCGCGAAGTCGTCATCGTCGACGCCGTCCGCTCGCCGATCGGCAAGCGGAACGGTGGACTCGCCGGAAAGCACGCCAACGAACTGCTCGGCGATGTCCTGCTCGGGTTGCTGCGGCGCAACAATCTCAGCGGAGCCGAGGTGGATCACGTCGTCGGCGGATGCGTCGGCCAGCTCGGTATGCAGGCGGCGAACGTGACCAGGAACGCCTGGCTGGCCGCGGGCCTTCCGCTCGAGGTGCCGGCCGTGACCGTCAACGCGCAGTGCGGCTCGTCCCAAGAGGCCGCGCTGATGGCGCACGCCCAGATCGCGAGCGGGCTGGCGGACATCGTCATCGCCGCCGGCGTCGAGGTGATGAGCGCGGTACCGCTCGGCAGCAACATGCCGCCCGGCGGACCGTACGGCAATCCCCGCGGTGGCCGGTACGCCGAGGTGTACGAGCCGACCATCCAGTTCGAGGGTGCCGATCGGATCGCCGAGCAGTGGGACCTGAAGCGCGATCAGCTCGACGCGTACGCCAAAAGCTCGCAGGACCGGGCCGCCCGTGCCTGGGACGAGGGCCGCTTCGACAGCCAGATCATCCCGATCGAAGTGACGACCCCGGACGGCACCGTGGTCGTCACCCGGGACGAAGCCCTTCGGCCCACCGCGCTGGACGCTCTCGCCGGACTCAAGCCGGTCCAGCCCGACCGCGTCCCGCCGAGCTTCCACACCGCGGGGAACTCGTCCCAGATCGCCGACGGCGCCGGCGCGGTGCTGCTGATGAGCCGGCAGCGAGCCGATCAGCTCGGTCTCCGGCCCCGGGCCAGGCTGATCGATTCGATCCTGGTCGGCTCCGACCCGGTGCTGATGCTGACCGGGCCGATCCCGGCAACGGCGAAGGTGCTGGGCCTGACCAAGTTCACGCCGGCCGAGCTGGACGTGATCGAAATCAACGAGGCGTTCGCGTCGGTCGTACTCGCGTGGACCAAGGAGTACGGCGTGCACCCGGACCGGGTCAACGTCAACGGCGGCGCGATCTCGCTGGGACATCCCGTCGGCGCGACCGGATCGATCCTCATCACCAAGGCCGTGCACGAGCTCGAACGCAGCCACGGCCGGTACGGACTCATCACCATGTGCTGCGGCGGCGGACTCGGGACAGCGACGGTCATCGAACGCGTCTGAGGTACCCGCCCGGCCGAAGAGACAGGACGCACCATGCCCGACCCGACCCCGCGCCCGTGGATGACCGGCGAGGCCGCCGACCTGTTCGCGATGGCGGCCGCTTTCTTCGACGAGCAGGTCCCCGCGCACCGCGAACGGTGGGAAGCCCAGCATTACGTCGAACGCGAGTTCTGGCTCCGCTGCGGCGAGCTCGGCCTGCTCTGCGCCAACATCCCCGAGCAGTACGGCGGTGGCGGCGGCACTTTCTTGCATCAGGCAACCATCCAGGAGGCGTACGCGCGCCTTGGCGACCGCTCCTGGGGCAATGCGATGCACAGCGGGGTGGTGGCCGACTACATCCATCGGTACGGGACCGAGGAACAACGACAGCGCTGGCTGCCGAAGATGGCGACCGGGGAGCTGATCGGTGCGCTCGCGATGACCGAACCGTCGGCCGGTTCGGACCTGAAGGCGATCCGGACCCGGGCCGAACCCGGCCCGGACGGCTGGCGGCTGAACGGCTCGAAGATCTTCATCACCAACGGCGGCAGCGCCGATCTGGTCGTGGTGGCGTGCACGACGGACCCGTCGAAAGGCGCGAAGGGCCTCTCGCTGCTCGTCGTCGAGACCGCCTCGGCACCTGGCTTCAGCCGGGGCAGACCGCTGAACAAGATCGGCCAGCACGGCGCGGACACGAACGAGCTCTTCTTCGACGACGTCCCGGTGCCGGCCGGCAACCTCCTCGGCGCGGAGGGCAAGGGCTTCGCGATGCTGATGGAGAAGCTCCCCCAGGAGCGGTTGATCATCGGCATCACCGCGGTGACCGCGATCGAGCTGGCCGTCGCCGTCACCACCGAGTACGTCAAGCAGCGCGAGGCGTTCGGGGCACCCTTGTTCGACAAACAGCATGTCCGGTTCGAGCTGGCCGAGTGCGCGACCCTCGCGAAGGTCGCCCGGACGTTCCTCGACGACTGCATGCGTACGCACCTGGCGGGCGGTCTGGATCTGCCCACGTCCAGCATGTGCAAGTGGTGGCTCACCGACGTGCAGTGCCGGGTGATCGACAAGTGCCTGCAACTGCACGGCGGGTACGGCTACATGACCGAGTACACCATCGCCCGGCTGTACGCCGACGCCCGCGCTCAGACCATCTACGGCGGCGCCAACGAGATCCAGAAAGAGCTCATCGCCAGGTCCTTGTGACCGCGCGGCGACGAGCTCTTGTCTCGAAACCTACGGAGTAGTATGTTCCTCGGAACGCTAGGAGGATGGCAGTGACTGCTCGCGCTCTGGAAGGCCTCGTCGTTCTGGATCTCAGCCAGGTCTACAACGGCCCGTACTGCACGCTGCTGATGGCTCAGCTCGGTGCGGAGATCGTCAAGATCGAACCGTTCACCGGCGAGCCGGTCCGCTGGCGGGTGGTCGGCGAACAGCAGACCGCCGCCTTCGGCCTGCTGAACGGGAACAAGCAGAGCCTCCGGCTGAACCTGAAGGACCAGCGCGGCAAGGATCTCTTCCTGCGCCTGGTCGCCGCGGCCGATGTGGTCGTGGAGAACTTCGCGCCGGGCACGCTGCAGCGGCTGGGTCTGGGGTACGAAGTCCTTGCCGAGAGCAACGACAGGATCATCCTCGCGTCCGGGCGCGGCTACGGCGCGCAGACCCCACAGGCCAACCAGCGCGCGATGGACCTGACCATCCAGGCGGTCTCCGGCGTGATGGCCTCCACCGGCTATCCGGACCAGCCCCCGATGAAGGCCGGTGCCGCGCTCGCGGACTTCTTCGGCGGCACGCATCTGTTCGGCGGGATCATGGCGGCGTTGTACCAGCGCACCACGACCGGCCGCGGACAGCACGTCGAGGTCGCCATGCAGGACGCGGTGATCCCATCGCTCACCTCGAACATCGCGGGGTACCTGGACAGCGGCGGCACGCTGCCGGAGCGTACCGGCAACCGGCACGGCGGGCTGGCCGTCGCGCCCTACAACGTCTATCCGGCGGCGGACGGCTGGGTCGCCATTCTGTGTATGACCAACGGCCATTGGCAGTCGCTGTGCGCGTTGATGGATCGCCACGATCTCGCCGCCGATCCGGCCTTCGCGTCGCCGGCGGCCCGGGTCGCGCGGATCGACAAGCTCGACGACATCGTGACCGGTTGGGCCGAGACCCTGGCCCGCGACGAGGTGGTCGCGAAGCTGCAGCAGGCCGGAGTACCTTGCGCGCCGGTGCTGGCCTTGTCCGATGTCATGTCCGGCCCACTGGTCGGTCCCGAAAGCA
This sequence comes from Kribbella hippodromi, assembly GCF_039531045.1. NCBI lineage: Bacteria > Bacillati > Actinomycetota > Actinomycetes > Propionibacteriales > Kribbellaceae > Kribbella > Kribbella hippodromi. The sequence goes on from NZ_BAAAPH010000004.1 coordinate 170,276, forward strand.
TGATCCGGCCGGTCAAGGACGCGCACGGCGCGGAGTCGTACGTCTTCGGCAGCCCGCTGCACCTGACCGATTCGGAGCCGGTACCGAGCACCACGGCACCCGCGCTCGGCGAGCACACCGACGACGTACTCACCCGCACGCTGGGCCTCACCGGCGCCGAGCTCGCAACGCTCCGCGCCGAGAACGTGATCTAGGAGGAATCGTGGCCGTCGACGAAACCGTACTCGAGGCGGTTCGGACCCGGATCGGGGTCGAGAGCACCCACGAACTGGGCACCATCACCGCGCTGATGATCCGCCGGTACGCCCGGGCCATCGGCGAGTCCAACCCGCTGTACTACGACACCGAATTCGCCCGTGGTTGTGGGCATCCGGACATCATCGCGCCGCCCAACCTGGTCACCGCGGTCTCGGTCTGGGACGAAGGCCCGAGCGAGGACGGCTTGCGCGCCGACGGCGTACCGACGGCCGCGCTCCAGGATCTGCCCACCGAGGGCGTACGCGTGATGGGTGGCGGCGAGGCGATGGAGTTCCATGCCCCGATCACGGCGGGTACGACGCTGACCGAGCGCAGCGCGATGCTCGACGCGGAGCTCACCGACGGTGCCAAAGGGCCGGTCATCGTCGTCCGCTACCGGCACGAGTTCGTCGCCGCGGACGGTCGCGTCCTGCTGACTTCGACCCGAAAGGTGCTGCTCCGATGACCACCACGACCACCGGCCTCCGCTTTGGCGACGTCAGCGTCGGCGACCAGCTGCCCGAGCTGCGCCGGACCCCGACCCGGCTGCAACTGTTCCGCTACAGCGCCGTCACCTGGAACAGCCATCGCATTCATTTCGACGCCGAGTATGCCGCGTCCGAGGGCTATCCGGACGTGCTGGTCCAGTCGCATCTGCACGGCGCGTTCCTGGTGTCGCTGTGCACGGACTGGATCGGTACGACCGGCACGCTGCGCCGCCTTGAGGTGTCGGTCCGCAGGTACGCGGTGCCGGACGACGTGCTGGTCTGCACCGGCACGGTCACCGGCAAGGAGCGCGCCGCCGACGGTACGGGCCTGCTGCACCTCGAGCTGACCGAGACGCGTGAATCCGACCAAGTGCGCTGCGCCATCGCGACCGCCACGGTGGCTTTGCCGCTCTGACCCCCGACCGATGAGAAGGACACCATGAGCGATGACCGAGAGATCCTGCGGATCGCGAACTGTTCCGGGTACTACGGTGACCGGCTGTCCGCGGCCCGCGAGATGGTCGAGGGCGGTCCGATCGACGTACTGACCGGTGACTACCTGGCCGAGCTGACCATGCTGATCCTGGCGAAGAGCCGGCAACGCAAGCCCGGTACCGGGTACGCGACCACCTTCCTGACCCAGCTGGAGCAGGTCCTCGGCACCTGTCTTGAGCGCGGCATCAAGATCGTCAGCAACGCCGGCGGCCTGAACCCGGCCGGGCTCGCCGCCGAACTCGGGCAGCTCGCCGAACGGCTCGGGCTGCGGCCGCGTATCGCCCATCTCGAGGGTGACGACCTGCTCGACCGGCTTCCGGAACTGCAGCGAGACGGCCACCCGCTGGCGAATCTCGCCACCGGCCAGAGCCTCGCCGACATCCAGCCGGTGACCGCGAACGCGTACCTCGGCGGCTGGGGAATCACCGAGGCGCTGCGAGCCGGCGCGGACATCGTGGTGTGCCCGCGAGTCACCGACGCTTCGCTGGTCGTCGGCCCGGCCGCCTGGGCGTTCGGCTGGAAGCCCGACGACTGGGATCGGCTGGCCGGGGCGGTCGTGGCGGGGCACGTGATCGAGTGCGGTGCGCAGGCGACCGGCGGCAACTACTCGTTCTTCACCGAGCTGCCGTGGACAGGCCCGCTCGGCTACCCCATCGCCGAAATCGCCGCGGACGGGTCAAGCGTGATCACCAAGCACCCCGGCACCGGCGGCGCGGTCACGATGGAAACCGTCACCGCGCAGGTGCTGTACGAGACCGCGGCACCCGACTACCTGAACCCGGACGTGATCGCCCGCTTCGACACCGTCGAGCTGTCCGACGCCGGGCCGGACCGGGTCCGGATCAGCGGAACCCGCGGGCTGCCCGCGCCGGAGACCTCGAAGGTCTGCATCAACTACCACGGTGGCTACCGCAGCAGCGCCACGTTCGTGCTGACCGGCCTGAACATCGAGGCCAAGGCGGACTTCGTCACCCGTGCGCTCGATCAAGCGCTCGGCGGGCTGGACACCTTCGACGAGGCCGACGTACGGCTGCTCCGCACCGACCGCGCCGACGCCGCGAGCGCCCCGGGCGCCGAGGCCCGGCTGAAGGTGACGCTAAAGGACCCGGACGAGACGCGGGTCGGGCGCCGGTTCTTCAACGCGATCGGGGATTTCGGGATGGGCGGCTACCCAGGTATGTGGATCGATCAGGCGGATCGGGCAGCGAGCGCGTACGGCGTGTATTGGCCGGCCCTGGTACCAACCACTGCACTGAGCCCAGAGGTCGTGTTCGCGGACGGATCGCGGTTGCAAGTGCCGGCTCCCCCGCTGGAGCCCTATGCCGGATACCGCGCCGCTGCACCGACGGCGTACGCACCTCTCCTGGACGAAACCGTCCTGGCACCGCTGGGTTCGGTGATCGGTGCCCGCTCGGGCGACAAGGGCGGCGATGCGAACGTGGGCTTCTGGGCCCGGACCGACGACGGCTACGACTGGCTACGGAGCTGGCTCGATGTCGAGGCCTTCCGGAAGCTGCTCGCCGAGGCTGCTGATCTCGACATCGACCGGTACGAGCTGCCGAATCTTCGCGCGCTGAACTTCGTCGTCCACGGCCTGCTCGGCGACGGCGTCGCGTCGAGTACGCGGCCCGATCCGCAAGCCAAGGCCTTGGCGGAGTACCTGCGCTCACGCCACGTCGAGATTCCGCAGCGATTGCTGCCGGTAGATCTTCCGACTGACCAAGGGGTGACGGTTCGATGATCAGGCCCTGGTTGCCACTGACCGCGGCGAACCTCGCCGAAGTACCCGCCGCGCTGGGCGTGTTCGAGATCTCCGGCCCGGGTGGCGTGATCGCGGTCGAGTACGCCGGCGGCCACAGCAGCTTCGGCCTGCGTGGCCGGCTCGAACGCTGGCTCGACGATCGGCCCGGACTCACGTTCCGGTACGAGCGGACCAACGCCTACCTGTCCCGCTACCGCGAACTCGTCCGTGCTTTCGAGGACGAGCACGGCAGACCACCCGAACAACCGGCCGGTGCCGGATCCGAGCAGAGGCTGGAGGGAGACCGATGAGTTTGCCGGTCACCGATGTGCAACGCGACCTGATCGACCTGGTCCGGCGCTTCGTCAGCACCGAGATCGTCCCGCTCGAGTTCGAGCTGGACCCGGACGAGAGCGAGCTGAGCGCTCCCGTTCTCGAGCGGCTGGTCACCAAGACGAAGCAGATGGGCCTGTACAACATCGACGTCCCCGAGGAGTACGGCGGCGCGGGGCTCGACACCGTGACCCGGACGCTGCTGGCGATGGAGATGTCGCAGCACCGCGCCGGGCTGTACGCCCCGTGCTACGCCGCCTTCGGGCAGCCGGACATGGGCCAGCTGTACGACGGCACGGACGAACAGAAGGAGCGGTACCTGTACCCGGTGCTGCGCGCCGAGAAGAAGTCGTTCTTCGCGCTCACCGAACCGTCCGGCGGCAGCGACCCGGCCCGGGCGATCCAGACCCGGGCGAAGCGGGACGGTTCGGACTGGATCATCAACGGCAACAAGACGTTCATCAGCGGCGCGGACACCGCCGACTTCGGTCTGGTCTTCGCCCGCACCGGCGACCAGGAGTCCGGCCGCTCGGGCATCACCTGCTTCATCGTCGACGCGGACACGCCGGGATTCACCGTCCGGCGGGTGATCCACACGCTCCGTTCCGGGCACTGCCCGACCGAACTCACCTTCGAAGACGTCCGGGTGCCCGCCTCCGCGGTGCTCGGCGAGGTCGGGCAGGGGTTCGCGCTGGCAACCGAGCGGCTGACCAAGAACCGCATCCCGTACGCGGCCGGGTGTCTGGGCGTCGCGATGAAAGCGCATCGGATGGCCGTCGAGTACGCCGGGACGCGGTCGGTGTTCGGGTCCACGCTCGCCGAGCACGAGGGCATCCAGTGGATGCTCGTCGACAACGAGATCGACCTCCGGTCGGCGACGCTGATCACGCTCGACGCCGCCGAGCGCGCCGACAGCGGGCAGCCGTTCCGGACCGAGGTCGCGATGGCGAAGATCGTCGCCACCGAGGCGGCCGGCCGGGTGGTGGACCGGGCGATCCAGATCCACGGCGGGTACGGCGTCACCAAGGACCTGCCGCTGGAGCGGTGGTACCGCGAGCTGCGGATCCGCCGGATCGGCGAAGGCAGCACCGAGACCCAGAAGATGATCATCAGCCGGGACCTGCTCCGCGGCCGCTACCAAGGCCTGCTGGACCGCTGAGTATTGGGAGGGAGAAGCGATGAACGACAACCCAGCGTCCGGCGCGAACCGGCAGGTGGGCACGAGCCCGTACGGTCCCGAGGACCAGATCGGGCGGCTGAACCTGATGACGCCGGAATCCCGGCAGGCCGTGATGAGCCGGGTCGACGCGAGCCAGCTGTTCGATCTCTCGGTGGAGTACTTCATCGGGATGCCGTCCTGGCAGGCGATCGGCGATCCGCCGTACCAGTTCTGGATGACGCATTCGCCGCACGGTACCGAGGTCGAGGGCTGGCTGGGCATTCCGGCGGAGCTGACGAAGTACATCAGCTACTCGGGTGACTCGGTGCTGATGTACACCCACACCGGTACGCACATCGACACGCTGAATCACTACGGCTACCACGGCAAGGTCTACAACAACTTCACCGAACGCGAGCACCTCGGTTCGCGGCACTGGATGGTGAACGGCGCCGACAAGTTCCCACCGATCGCGGCGCGGGCGGTGCTGCTCGACTTCCCGGCGCTGCGGGGCGTCGACGTGCTGCCGGCCTCGTACGGGATCACGCCCGACGACGTGGACGAGTGCCTCGCCGCGGAAGGGCTGGAGATCCAGGAAGGCGACGTCGTCCTGATCCGTACCGGGCGGATGCGCTACTGGCCCGAGAAGGAGGCCTGGGGGGACAACCCGCCGGGGATCAACCGGGCGGCGGCGGTGCACCTGGTGAACCAGGGCGCGATGATCGTCGGCTCCGACACGTCCTGTCTCGAACAGGCACCGGCGAACGACGAGGACAACTTCACCCCGGTGCACACCTATCTGCTGGCCGAAGCCGGGGCGCCGATCATCGAGGCGCTCAATCTGGAGGAGCTGGCCGCGGCCAAGGTGTACGAAAGCGCCTTCCTCGCGGCCAACCTGCGGCTCCGCGGCGCCACCGGCGCGCCCTTGCGGCCCTGGGCCTTCCCGCTCCGCCAGGACTGAGTCACCCAGCGGTCCGCAGCTTCCGACGAAGCTGGCCTCAAACCACAGTAGATCCATGAATCAACTAGGAGTTTGGCATGCGCGACGCAGTGATCGTGGCGGCGGTCAGATCGCCGATCGGTAAACGAGCCGGCGTTCTCTCCGGCCTGCACCCGGCCGACCTGTCCGCCCAGGTACTCCAAGGGCTCGCGGCCCGCGCGGGCCTGGACCCGGCCCTGGTCGACGACGTGGTCTGGGGGTGTGTCGGCCAGATCGACGAGCAGTCGGTCGACATCGCGCGGACCGCCGTCCTGTCGGCCGGCTGGCCGGAATCGGTACCCGGCACGACCGTCGACCGGCAGTGTGGGTCGTCCCAACAATCCATCGCGTTCGCCGCCGCCGGTGTGATCGCGGGTCACTACGACATCGCGGTGGCCGGCGGCGTCGAGTCGATGTCCCGCGTCCCGATGGGCAGCACGTATCGCGACGGGATGCCGATCGGCGAGCTCTACGTGAAGCGCTACGGCGAGGGGATGCCGAACCAGGGCCTGGGCGCCGAGCGGATCGCCCGTCAATGGTCACTGAGCCGCACCGACCTGGACATGTACGCCGTACGGTCGCACCAGCGGGCGGCTCGTGCCGCCAAAGACGGACTGTTCGACCAGCAGATCGTGGCGATCGAAACCGCGGACGGCCTGGTCCGCGCCGATCAGGGCATTCGCCCGGACAGTACGGTCGAGGTACTGGCCAAGCTGAAGCCCTCGTTCCTGGACGACGGCGTGATCAGCGCCGGCAACGCCTCGCAGGTCAGCGACGGCGCCGCGGCGGTGCTGATCACCACCTCGGAAATCGCCGCGGCCCACGGCTGGACGCCGCTGGTCCGGGTGCACACCTCGGTCGTCGCGGGCAGTGACCCGAACATCATGCTCACCGGGCCGATCCCGGGCACCCACAAGGCTTTGAAGCGGTCCGGGCTGAGTCTCGACGACATCGGCGCCTTCGAGGTCAACGAGGCGTTCGCGTCCGTCCCGCTCGCCTGGCAGGCCGAGTTCGGCGTCCCCGAGGAGAAGCTGAACCCGCTCGGCGGCGCGATCGCGCTCGGGCACCCGCTCGGCGGCTCCGGCGCCCGGATCACCACCACGCTGGTCCATCACATGGTCGACCGCGGCATCCGGTACGGCCTGCAGACCATGTGCGAAGGCGGCGGGCAGGCCAACGTGACGATCTACGAGTTGCCGGCGTGACTCGTCGTTTCGCCGGCGTCGAGGCGCTTCGCGGCGCGATCGGGGAAAGCCTCGGCACCGGCGAGTGGCTCGAGATCGACCAGGACCGCGTCGACGCGTTCGCGGCGATCACCGACGACCGGCAGTGGATTCATGTCGACCCCGAGCGGGCGGCGGCGGGTCCGTACCAAGGCACGGTCGCGCACGGGTACCTCACGCTGTCGCTGCTGCCCGCGCTCGGGCGCTCGATCTTCACCGTCGACGGGCTCCGGATGGCGATCAACTACGGCCTGGACCGGGTCCGGTTCCCGCACCCCGTCCGGGTCGGGGCCCGCATCCGCGCCCACGCGACGCTGGCCGGCGTGACGGACACCGATGCCGGCCTCCAGGCCGTCGTCAGCTTCACGGTGGAGATCGACGGCGAGAGCAAACCCGCGTGCATCGCGGAGACCGTCCGGCTGCTGGTTCCGAGCCGGACCTGACCGACCCCCGACAAGGAGAGCAGGATCAATGGGACGCTATGAAGGGCGGATCGCCGTCATCACCGGCGGCGCCCGCGGGATCGGGCTGGGCATCGCCGGCCGGCTGGCCGCGGAAGGCGCCGGCATCGCGCTGATCGACCTCGACGAGACCGCGGCCGCAAAGGCCGTCGCCGGCCTGCCGCTGACCGGCGGCGCGAAGGCGATCGCGGTCGGCGCGGACATCAGCGACGGTACGGACGTCGCGGCCGCCGTCGGCCGGGTCATGGGCGAGCTGGGCGGGGTCCACGTACTGGTCAACAATGCCGGCGTCACGCGGGACAACTACCTGTTCAGGATGACCGAGGACGACTGGGACCTGGTGATGGATGTGCACCTGCGCGGTGCGTTCCTGATGAGCCGGGCCGTCCAGAAGCACTTCGTCGAGCAGCGCTACGGCAAGATCCTCAATCTCTCCAGTACATCCGCACTCGGCAAGAAGGCGCAGACCAACTACGCCACCGCGAAGATGGGCATCCAGGGCCTGACCCGCTCGCTCGGGATCGAACTCGGGCCGTTCGGGATCAACGTGAACGCGATCGCGCCCGGGTTCATCGTGTCCGAGATGACCGACGCGACCGCGGCCCGGCTGAAGCTGGACGTCGACGAGTTCCGGCGCCTCGGCGCCGAGAAGAACCCGGTGAAACGGGTCGGCGAGCCCGCGGACGTCGCCGCGGCCGCCGCGTTCATGTGCAGCGACGAGGCGTCGTACATCACCGGCCAGACGCTGTACGTCGACGGCGGCGCCAAGCTCTGAGAGGACCCGATGATTCCCGCTGTGGCCTTCGACGTGACCATCCGTCTCGGTAGTATGTCCGCATGAGGCAACCGAACGTCACCAGTCGTTCACAGGACCCCAAGCGTCAGATGGGCGCCCGCGAGATCCTGGACGCCGCCGCGCTCGCGTTCTCCGAGCGCGGCTACGCGGCGACGTCCATCGACGACGTCGCCGACGTCCTGGGCGCGACCAAAGGACGGATCTATCACTATTTCCGGACCAAGGGCGAGCTCTTCATCGGCATCCACCGCCGCGGCATCGAGTGGATCCTGGAGGCGATCGGGCCGACCGCCGAACGCGACGACCTGGAGCCGGCCGTCAAACTCCGGGAGATGGTCCGGCAGCACGCGCTGATGATGATGGAGCACCACACGTACATGGGCGTCGGCCAGTTCCTGATCGACATCCACCTGGCCGGCGAAGGCCGCAGCCAAGGCGCCGCGATGGAGGAGATCCTCCAGATGCGGCGGAAGTTCGAGGACTACTACGTCAAGGTGGTCGAGGAGGGCATCAAGACCGGCGCGTTCCGCGACACCGACGCGAACCTGATCGCGAAGGCGATGCTCGGCGCCGTGAACTGGATGCATGTCTGGTACCGCCCGGACGAGGCCCGCGACACCCCCGAGCAGCACGAACGCATCGCCGCCACCCTCGCCGACCACGCCATCCACGGCCTGGTCAAGTAGGTAAGGTGGCCGGTGGGTCGTGACTGGCGTCTGGATGGGTTCACCATCGGGGAGCGGCCTCGTCGGATGACGTCGTGCCGCGCGCCTGGGCTTCTCGGACTTTCCCTGGGAGGCACGGCGTGGACGGATTCGGTGGACCGGACGTTTGGGCAACGCGGCCCCGGGTGGTGGGGATCGTCAACGTCACGACTGACTCGTTCTCCGACGGAGCACGGTCCTCGCCGGGCTCGCGGAGATCAAGGCCCGGTACGGCTTGCCGGTCCTGATCTCGCCGTCCAGGAAGTCGTTCCTCCGCGCCCTGACCGACAGAGACCTCGTGGACATCGGCCCGGCAACCTTGGCCGCCGAGCTGTACGCAGCCGCTCAGGGCGCGGACTTCATTCGTACGCATGACGTGGCCGCGCTTTCGGACGCGCTCACGATCTTCGCGGCACTGGCCAAGCACCATGATGGGTCCTGACACGTCGTAGTCTCTGGTTGACAGTCGGTGCGACGGACGGGGAATCAGGCGAATGCAGGTTGTGCTCACCGTGGTCGATCCCGTGCTCGGCGTACGCGCGGATGTCCTCGTCAAAGCCGACGCCGAGACGAAGGTGTCCGCGGTAGTACCGCAACTGGTCGCCGCCGTCAGCGGGCTGTCGTCGCCCCCGGGGACCGCCTCGGTGACAAGCCTGCACGGAGCTCGCGTACAGCCTGCGATCTACGTCGGCAGCGCCCTGGTCGATCCCGGCGCCACGATCGCCGCCTCGCCGCTGCGTGAGGGCTCCGTTGTCAGCCTCGGAGACTCGCGTGGCTGTCTGCCCGCGGAACCGCAAGGGCTGATCGAGCTCCGCGTAGTCAGCGGCCCCGGCGCCGGCGGCGTTCACCGGTTGGGCATCGGAAGCTACACGATCGGCACCACGGCGGACTCAGCCGTACGTCTCGCCGGGGCGGGCATCCCGGACTCGGTCGGTACGGTGACGGTGACCACCTCGGGCGAGGTGACCTTTCGATCCGAGGTACCCGAATCCGCGCAGGCACCAGACCGGCCGCACGATCCAGCGGCCGGCCCGATCGTGCTCCCCGGCACCGGGACTGGCACGGATGTGGAGATGCTGCCGCCAGGTCATCGGGCCGCTTTGCTCGAGGTGGACCGCCGCCCGCAGACCGCTACGAACAAATGGTCCGGCCGGACCTGGGCAACCGGCTCGCAGCTGACTGTAGGACCGGTTGTCCTCGAACTGGCCGCAGTCCAGCCTCCCGATGCCTCGCTTTCCGCCGATCCCAACGGCGGAATCCTCGACTTCAACCGCCCACCACGGCTGCTGCCACCACCCAGGCGAACCGAATTCACCCTGCCGCCCGAGCCCGAGAAGCCGCGCCGGCAGAGCTTCCCGCTGATGATGATGGCCCTCCCCCTGGTCGCGTCGGTCGCGATGGCGGTGTTCCTGCGGCAGCCAGGCATGCTGCTCTTCGGGCTGCTCTCGCCACTTCTCTACCTCGGTCAGTACTTTCAGAGCCGCCGCGAAGGCAAGACGAGCTACAAGCAGCAGCTGGCCGAGTACCGGGACCGGAAGCGCCGGATCGAGGCCGCGGCGATGGACGCCCTCGCCGAGGAACGCGAGGCCCGCCGGCGCGACGTACCAGACGCGGCAAACCTGCTGCTGTTCGCGACCGGCCCTCGCTCCAGGCTCTGGGAACGCCGCCCGACCGACCCGGACTGGCTGGAGCTCCGGCTCGGTACGGCCGACCTGGACAGTGAGGTTGTGGTCGAGGACGCGACAAAGGACAGTCACGTACGGCGGCGTACCTGGACTGCTCCCGATGTCCCGGCGACTGTTTCGCTGTCGTCCTCAGGCGTCCTGGGGATCGCCGCGCCGAACGGTGACTCGCAGCGCCTCGGCGCCTGGCTGACTGGGCAACTCGCTACGTTGCACAGTCCGCAGACGCTGCGACTGATGGTCCTGTGCCCGCCGGAGACCGCCGCGGACTGGGCCTGGACCCGTTGGCTGCCGCATCTGCGCGGCGGCGAGGACGACGGCTATCTCAATGCCGTCGGCAACGATGACGAGACCACGATCCGGCGGATCGCCGAGCTGACCGCGCTCGTCGAAGCCCGGCGCAAATCGCTCGGCAACTCGATCACCGAAGCGCCCGCCTTTGCACAGCAACTCGTGGTCGTGATGGACGGTGCTCGCCGCCTGCGCTTGCTGCCCGGAGTAGTGGCGCTGCTCCGTGATGGTCCGTCCGTCGGGGTCCGGTTCATCTGTCTGGACGCCGACGAGCGCCAGCTCCCCGACGAGGCCAAGGCGGTCGTCACGCCGCACGGTGCGTGGTGGCGCCTGCGCCGTACGGGCGCTCGGCCGATCGACGGGATCCGGGCCGATCTGGTCACTCCTCAGTGGCTGGATCGGCTGGCAAGATCCCTCTCCCCCATCAGGGACGTCTCCGGCGGTGAGGGCGGCGCCGCGCTTCCCGAGAGCAGCAGGCTGCTGTCCGTACTCGGCATGGACCCGCCTCGGCCGGAGCAGGTCGCCGCGCTCTGGAGCGTACGGGGGCGTACGACCCAGGCGCTGCTCGGCGAAGGGATCGATGGCAACTTCGCTGTCGACATCGTCCGGGACGGACCGCACGGCCTGGTCGCGGGTACCACCGGCGCCGGTAAATCCGAGCTGCTCCAGACCCTGATCGCTTCGCTTGCCGTCGGCAACCGTCCGGACGAGATGAACTTCGTTCTCGTCGACTACAAGGGCGGCGCGGCCTTCAAGGACTGCAATCACCTGCCGCACACCGTTGGTATGGTCACCGATCTCGACGGCCACCTGACGACCCGCGCGCTGGCGTCGCTGGCCGCCGAGCTCCATCGCCGCGAGCGCCAGTTGAAGGCGGCCAACGCGAAGGACATCGAGGAGTACCTCGAGCGGATGGCACCGGCCGACGCACCGATGCCCCGGTTGCTGATCGTCATCGACGAGTTCGCCGCGATGGTGACGGAACTCCCGGACTTCGTCACCGGCATCGTCGACATCGCGCGGCGCGGGCGGTCGCTCGGCGTACACCTGATCCTGGCCACAGTCGGAGGCCAAGCGGTCTTAGGGAAGACAACTCACAAGACCAACTCCTTGGCTCACAGAACGACATGGCTACGATCCGACTTCCGATGTGATCGAGGCACCGGACGCCGCCCGGATCGCGAAGTCGACGCCGGGTCGCGGGTATGCGCGGCTCGGGCACTCGTCGCTGGTCCCGTTCCAGACGTCTCGGGTCGGGGGCAGACCACCGGCGCTCGTCGCGGCATCGGTGGTGGCGCGCGCCGTCCCGTGGCGTGAGCTCGGCCGGCCGGTCGTCCTCGATGCCGACTCGGCCGATGACGATCCGATGACACCCACCGATCTGGCCGTTCTGGTGCAGACACTGCAGGAGTCCGCCCGCCTGACCGGGGTGGCGACGCCGCCGAGCCCTTGGCTGCCGCCCCTGCCCACCCGCGTGACGCTCGGTCAACTCGAGCCAGACCCGGTCGATGACAGCGGGCAACTACCGCTCGTTCCGTTCGGTCTGTGCGATCTCCCGCATGAACAAGCACGGGCCGCGGCAACGTACGACCTGGACTCGCCCGGGCCGTTCGGCATCATCGGCACGCAGCGCAGCGGCCGCTCCGCCACGCTGCGCGCCATCGCGGCATCCATCGCGCGGATCGCCGGGGCCGGCGACGTACACCTCTATGGCGTTGACTGCGGCAACAATGCACTGCTCCCGCTGATCAACCTCCCACACACCGGTGCCGTGGTCGCGCGTGATCAGCTGGACCGGCTGATGCGGCTGACCGATCGGCTGAAGACCGAGATCGGGCGGCGGCAGCAGGAGCTCGCGGCAAGCGGATTCGCGGACATCGCGGAGCAACGCCGCCGGAGTACGCCTGACGATCGGCTGCCTTATCTCGTCATCCTGCTCGACCGCTGGGAGGCGTTCCGGGCGGCGTTCGAGCAAACCGCCGGCGGCAGGCTGTACGACGACTGGTTCCAGATCTTGCAGGAAGGCGCCGCGGTCGGGGTGAAGACGATCCTGACCGCCGACAAGTCCGCGCTGGCCGGACCGATCTCCACCCTGCTCGAGGACAAACTCATGCTCCGGATGGCCGATTCGGCGGACTTCCTGAACATCGGGATGGCGCTCAAGGACGTACCTCAGACGTTCCCGCCGGGCCGCGGTTTCCGCGCCGAGGGCGGGCGCGAGACGCAGGTGGCCTTGCTGACCGACGACGACGCCGGTACCGCGCAGGTCGCGGCGCTGCACGACCTCGCCGCGCGGTCCACGCCGCTCGCCGAGATTCCCTTCGGGCGACGCCCGTTCCGCGTCGATCCACTGCCGGTCACGATCGACTCGGCGGCAGCGCTGGCACTCGGCCCGGCGGCACTTGACGACTCCGAAATCCTGGTCGGCGCCGGCGGCGACACTCTCGGCCTCCGTGCATTCGACGCGCAGGTACACGGCCCGGGGATTCTCGTCGCGGGCCCGGCCCGGTCCGGCCGCAGTACCGCGCTGCTCACCATGATCGAGTCGATGACCTCGCGAGGCTGGTCGATCGTCGCACTCGCGCCGAGGCGGAGCCCGCTGCTCGATCTGCCTGGTACGAAAGGCGTGGCCCGCGTCTTCGGAGCAGATGCCGACAGCAACGAACTCACCTCTGTCCTCGACGACCTGCAGACGCCGCATGCCCTTGTCATCGACGACCTCGAACTCATCCCCGAACACACACCCTTGGCCGAAACGATCGAGTCCCGCCTCGGCCAGTACCGCGACACCGGCAACCTGGTCATCGCCGCCGGCACCACCGCCCAGCTGAACAGCATGTACGTCGGCCCCGCCGCCGCCATCAAACGATCCCGCACCGGCCTCATCCTCGCCGCCGAAAAGTACGACGACGCCGAAATCCTAGGCGTCCTACTCCCCACCGGCCTCCCCACCGGCTCCCCACCAGGCCGAGCCATCATGATCACCCCCGGCACCTGGCAACGCATCCAAGTAGCCAAACCCGCACCGTGAGCCCGCACCGAAGTTTTGCAGGTTCGTGCAACTCGGGGAGTTGCGGCGCGTTGCGCTGTGTAGTGTGTGGGCGATCGTTTGCGACAGTTCGGGGAAGGGTGCGCTGAGGTGGCTCAGACTGCGGGTGAGGCGGCCGCGGCCGGTGGCGCGGTGCCGAATCCGTTGCACGCCTATCTGACTGCCCTGCTGAAACGTGTGCAGGCTGCCCAGGAGCGGCTGCACAACAAGCAGCAGCGTCCGGCGGTGGCGATTGCGAACGGGACAGCCTGGACCGGTACGGCAGCAACTCTCTGGGCGGGTGAGTTCTCGAAGCAGGCGGCCAAGTACGTCGTGAGTGTCCGGGCACTGAACGACGGCGTCGAGGAACTGCTCCGCCGCACACCGGCCACCTGTACCGAAGAAGAGGCCGCCCGCTGGCGTGCCAAGCTCGGAGGCCACGGTGGCCGATAAACCCGAGAGCGGCCGCTCCGGCAACGGCGACGGCTTCTGCGGCATCGACCCCGCTGTCCTGGGCGGAGTCATCAAGGACCTGACCGCGATCGAGGCGGCGATCACCACAGAAGCGCCACGCCTCAAAGCCGAGTTCGACAAGGTAGGCGTACCGGCAAGCCCGATCACCGACCTCAACGGAATCGCCCGCTGGCTCCACGAGCAACTCCCCATGCTCCGCCGCCGCCACTCCGCCGCAGCCCTACTAGCGTCCCAGGGCTTGTCGTTCACCCCCAACACCAGCCTCCTGTCGATCCCAGAAGACTCAGGCGACGCGGCCAAGCAAGCGGGCAATCTCGCAGCCGCAAACACCAAGGCAGGACTTCGTGGCAAGCCGGGCGGCCGCGACGGACTGGTCGCTGCCGTCAGCGCGCTCGAGCGAATCAGAAGTGCCAAAGGCCGGCTCAACCCCGACGACGTCCTTTTTCTCGAGGCGTACTACAGCCGCCTGGGCGAGGATGTGTACAAGCTTCCGGGATATCTCGGAAACGACAACAACTGGATCGCCCCGACCCGAACCAGTTACACGCCAGGCGAGGTCATCCCCAACTCCCTCGATCCCAGAGTCAGGGCGAAGCTTGCGGCAGCAACCGCCGGCGCCCTACTGGCTCTCTCGGACGAGTCGAGAGGGGGCGGCTGGAATCACCTTCCGGCCTTCGTCCGTGAAGCCGCCGGCGACAACTTCGACGGTCACCCGTTGCACGACGGTGGCTGGGCGCCCGAAGGGGGCGAGAAGGCCGGTCCGTTCGCCGAGTTTCTAGCTGAATCCGCACCGCTCGATCGGCCCGGCCTGGTGCTCAGCAAGCGGCTGGCAATCTCGGCGGCAGCGTCAATTCCGGCCTACAAGCGGTTGCAGAGACCAAACTCGTACCTGACGCCGCAGAGTGATCAACTCGCGCGCGTGTTCTTCCACTTCTCCAGCCGCAACGAGCAAGCCATGCATGATCTGCTCACCGGCCAAAACATGGATCAACCGGCGGACGTCCAGAAGGGGATCTACAAGGGGTACACAACCTCGAAGGACTTCCTGGTTGCCCTGACGACGCATGTCTGGAGTGACGGCGGCAAGGCAGTGTCCGAGACAATCAACTGGATCGCCGACGCCAAACGATCAACGAGCCACGCGCGCCAGCTGCTCGCGATCCAGGCTTGGGGTAGCGTCTTCGACACGCTCACGGAGTCGTCGGTGGTCAAGGCCGAGCTCGATATGCAGTCCGGTGAGACGCGCGTAATCGATGTGCTGGCAAAGGTGACACCACCTGCCCTCGGCGTGGTCAGCCCCGAGATCGCCCGCAGTCTCGCCCGCGGGGCCGCGGCCTTCCTCGACGACTTGGGGAACGACGAGAGCAAGGAGCTGGCCAGCGGGCGCCTGTTCACCCTCGTGGCAACCGACCCAGTAGCCGCCGAGTCGCTGGCCGGAGCCATCTATCTCAGCAACGTCGCGGGAATCCACGACACGCTGAAGCATCCGGTCGGCGGTCGTTATGTAGTAGGCGCCGATCCGGCCGGGAGACTGCAGGCACTTCTCGAGTCGGCGTTCGTCAACGTCGCGGTCGAGCTCAACGCGGACCGCACCGAGGCCGCGCAGGCTGCTGATGCCCTGCGAGCAAAGGCTCTTGGTGCCGCCGCAGGTTTCGTCACAAAGGGCCTCGACGCAGAACTTCCATCGTTCCCAGGGCTGGACCCCGTTGACCTGCTGGACCGCATGCTCGGCCGCCTCAGCTCGGGAGACGCGGATCCGGCTCAACCCCAGACGGTGACGTTCGATGGCATCAATCCCACCGGCGCCACCGGCGGGCCATTGATCGTCCGTTACAACTTCACCAAAGCCCTGATCGAATCCGGACACCTCCGGGTCGAGGATCTACCGGACGAACTGCGTCACTCCGGCCATCCACCGCGTCTCCGCTCGCCGGCGGAGATCCCCAGCGACGAGCGATCGACACTTGAGGCGCTCTACATCGATGCTGTCTCAACGGTCCCGGGCGCGGCCAAGAAGCTGGAGTCCTACCTCACCGAGTACCGTCTGGTGAGCTCGAAGGTGCTTCTCAATCGGCAGAACGACAACCTGTTCAAGTAAGTCCCCACGACCTGAAGGAAGAGAAGGCTACTGGCGTGGTACCCCTTAAGCGGTGCTGGTGGAGGGTTGGGGTTGTGGTGGCTTCGGTGGTGGGGTTGGTGGGGTGTGCGTCGGGCACCGGCAAGAAGCCGGTGGGGGCGGAGCCGGTGGGGTTGCCGCAGTCGTGGATTTGGTCGGCTGCGCCGGGGGTGGCGATCGATTCGAAGGACGCTCGGACCGTACGTGGGTGGTATGAGTCGTCCGCCTTGTTTCAGGGAGCGTCTGTTTCGTATCCGGGTTTCCCGCAAGCGACCTCGGCGGATCTGCTCGGTGAATTGTTGCCTCCGGCCAGCGGGATCCAGAAGGGTGGGACCGAGAGGCTTCACATCCGCTCGATCACTGTCGCCGGCGGTGAACTCCGGGCCAGCGTCTGTTCAGACGGGTGGGACGAGTCGTACTTCACGCCGGACGGAAAGTTCTTCAGCGCACAGACCACGCTCACTCTGACGACTCTGGTGATGCGCCAGGGCGGTCCGTCGAAGGCATCATCTCCCAGCGCGCAACAGGCTCTTGTCGCCGATGCGACGCCGAACCCTGTTGGGCGCACGCCCTATTCCAGCTGGCTCAAAGGGCCTGGTGAGAACGTCTTCGGCAACTGGATCGCCTACAGCCGCGAGATCGATGCCCATCCCCCGGTCGATTGCGTCGCGTGGTTCAAACGCAATCATCCAGGGCTGAAGTACCCAACGGGCTACCCGAACGACGCCCGGCCGAACCGGCCGGCGTCCGCGCCTCCGCCGACACTGCCAGCGAGCCCAGGCTGGTAATTGGCGCGGCCGGTCGGATCAATCGAAAGTACGCGGCCGGCCGAGGCTGGTTGCCTCGGGCGGCCGCGGAAGAGCTCAGTTCACTGGCCGCCGGTGGCGATGGTGATGGCCTGGCGGTTCTTCTGGACCGCGGAGGCGGCGTTTGCGAGGTCGGTCTCGATCAGGCCGATGTTCTTCTGGCACTGGGTCCAGGCCACCCGGAACTCGTTCGCGTGCTTGCCGGTCCAGGCCGTACCCACGACGACCTTGCCCGCCGCGGCCTTCAGCTGCGCCAGTTCCTCCGCGAACGACTTCAGCTTCGCCGACAATGCGTCCAGACCAGGCAGATCTCCACCGGTCATACCGCCGTTTGCTGGTGCACCCACGACACTTCCCCATTCCTATCGGCACTCGGCGGCCGGCCACGGCCAGCCCGAAAGTCTGATACAAACACCTGATTGTAGGTGACGGTTGGTCCGCAGGCGGTCGCGAAAAGTTGCAGGAAGCTGCAACCGCGGGTGATCGAGACTTGACCAGCCGTCGGGATAACCTTGCCCGGCAACAGACTTCGGTCGCACGCCGAGCGGGGGCGGGCGCGATTTGTCCTGACGCGCTGCCCACCGATGCTTTGAGGAGAGCGGGTCAGATGTCCAGCACCGTCGGCACGGAGTCCGCCGATCGCCAGCGCCAGCGTGAGCAACGCAAGGCCACCGGTTCCGGTTCGCAAGGAAGCCGGCTGCCCGCCGCGCCCCGGCGGCGTCGGCCGGCGGTAGCCGCGCTGGCCGCGTTGCTCGTCGTCGGTGGAGCCTTGGTGGCAGGGGTCCTGGCCGTCCGGATGGACGAGCGCCAGGCCGTCGTCCAGGTCTCCCAGGACGTTGGGGTCGGGCAGAAGATCACCAGCGCGGACCTGACCGAAGCCCGGGTCGCGGCCGATGTCCCCGGTCTCGTTCCGGCCTCCCGGGCCAAGGAAGTCGTCGGCCTCTTCGCGAAGGTTGCGATGAGCAAGGGTCAGCTCCTCGACCAGTCGATGCTGACTCGTCAGGGGCCGTTGCAGCCGGGCAAGGCCGCGGTCGGCATCATTCTGACCGCCGGCCGGACCCCCGCCGACGGGCTGGCCTCCGGCGATCTCGTCGAGCTGGTACGGATCGGTCAGGGCTCGGTCCAGTCCGCTGTGATCGCCCAGGCAACGGTCCTTGCCGTCAGCAAGCAAGCCGATCAGAAGGGCTCGACCCTCGGCGACCAGTCCGCGGCCAGTTCCGCGCAGACCGCGACGGTTCTGGTCGACCGATCCGACGTCCAGGCCGTGACCGATGCCTCCGGCAACAACAGGATCGCCGTCGCGCTGCTGCAGCGGGGAACGTCGCTGGAGGACAAGTAGTGGGTCTCTACGTCCTCGCGGGTGCCAAAGGCTCCCCCGGCGTCACCACGTCGGCGGTCCTGCTGGCCGGCATCTGGCCCGGCGAACCGATCCTGGCGGACCTGGATCCGGCCGGCGGCGATATCGCGCTGCGCTACCGGGACAGCTCCGGCGTACCGCTGGACCCCGATCGTGGCCTGCTCTCACTCGGCGCGGCTGTCCGCCGTGGGGTCGCCGAGGTCCAGCTGTCCGACCATGTCCAGCGCATCGCTGGCGGCCTCGAGGTGTTGACCGGCGTCAGCTCGCCGGACCAGGTCCAGGGCCTGGGGCCGACCTGGCAGCACCTGGCCCGGTCGCTCCGGTCGGTTCCGGGCCGCGACGTGATCGCGGACTGTGGCCGGCTCACGCCCGGCGCGGCGACCATCCCCGTACTGCAGAGCGCCGACGCCGTACTGATGCTGGCGCGGCCGACCCTCGAAGGGCTCTCGCACCTTCGCGAACTGATCCGCGGCCTGGCTGAACTGCTGCAACTCGGTGGATACGACGCGGTCCCGGTCGGCGTCGCGCTGATCGCTTCGTACCGTGATTCACGCACCCCCGGTGAAGTGCAGTCGATCCTCGACCAGGCCGGCCTCCGCGCATCCGTGCTCGGGATTCTGGCCGACGACGCGAAGGCGGCCGCCTCGATTCGTACCGGCGACGCCCGCCGGGTACGCAGTTCGTTGCTCACCCGTTCGGCCGCCGAGATCCGCGACCGATTGCTGATGGTCCGGCGCGAGCTCCCCAGCGCTGCCGGCACCACGGTCAGCGGCACCACGGTCAGCGGCACCATGGTCAGCGGCAACGGGAGGGCGCTCTGATGGATCAATCTCTGGTCCGCAGCCTGCGCGAAGAGGTCGCCGAGGTGCTGGCCCGACAGCGGCGCGAGGACACCGCGAACGGGCTGCCGCAGATGAACGCCGAGGACGAGCGCCAGTTCGCCCGGGCGGTCGTCGGCCGGGTTCTCGAGGCGCACGCCCGCGGCGAGCTCGCGGCCGGCCGTACGCCCCCGACCGCCGCAGAGGAGCAAGAGCTTGCCGACGGCATCCATGCGGCGCTGTTCGGGGTCGGCCGGCTGCAGCCGCTGCTGGACGATCCGATGGTCGAGAACGTCGACATCAACGGCTGCGACCGGGTGTTCATCGGGTACGCGGACGGCCGTGAGGAGCGCGGCGCACCGGTAGCCGAGAACGACGACGAGCTGGTCGAGCTGATCCAGACCCTCGCCGCGTACTCCGGACTCGCGAGCCGCCCGTTCGACGCGGCGAACCCGCAACTGGATCTCCGGCTCCCCGACGGCAGCCGGCTGTCCGCGCTGATGGGTGTCGTCCCGCGCCCGTCGCTGTCGATCCGGCGGTCCCGGCTGTCCCGGGTGCGGCTGGAGTCGCTCGTCGAGTACGGCACCCTGTCGCCGGAGCTCGCCGCCTTCCTGTCGGCCGCCGTCAGCGCCCGGAAGAACATCATGATCGCCGGCGCGACCAACGCCGGAAAGACCACGCTGCTCCGGGCGCTCGCCAACGAGATCCCACCGGAGGAGCGGCTGATCACCGTCGAGCGAGCACTCGAACTCGGGCTGGGTGAGTTCGAGGACCTGCATCCGAATGTCCTCCCGATGGAGGAGCGGCTGCCGAACTCGGAGGGCCAGGGCGCGATCGTGATGGCCGAGCTGGTCCGGCGCAGCCTCCGGATGAACCCGAGCCGGGTCATCGTCGGCGAGGTGCTCGGCGACGAGATCGTCACCATGCTGAACGCGATGAGCCAGGGCAACGACGGCTCGCTGTCGACGATCCACGCCAACTCGTCACTGGAGGTCTTCAACCGGATCTGCACGTACGCGATCCAGTCCGCGGAGCGGCTTCCGGCCGATGCGACGATGATGCTGATCGCGGGCGCGATCGACTTCGTCGTGTTCGTCGAACGCCGCAACGAGTTCGCCGAAGGTGGCGGGCTGCGACGGATCGTCACTTCCGTACGGGAGGTCAACGGCGTCGACGGCCGCGTACTGTCCAGCGAGATCTTCGCGCAAGGCCAGGACGGCCTGGCAGTGCCGGCCGCCCCGATCAGCTGCCTCGCCGAGTTGCAGGCAGTCGGGTACCGCGGTAGCGCCGCGGCGGGCTGGGCGTCATGACCCCGTCCTTCACGCTGATCCTGATCGTCATCGTCGGCGCCGTCGCGGGCGGTGCGCTGCTGGTACTGATCCTCGCCCTGCTCCCCCGCGAGGAGTCCGCCGAGCTCAAACCGCCTTCCTCGTTGCTGGCAGCAATGAAACGGGCCGGCATCCGGCTGCCGATCGCCATCGGAGTCGGCCTGCTCCTGCTCCTGCTGACTCGCTGGCCGGTAGCAGCGATCGCGGGTGGCGTACTGGTCTTCGCCTGGCCCATGCTTTTCGGCGGCGCGCAGGAGGAGCGGATCGCGATCGCCCGGCTGGAGGGAGTCGCGACCTGGACCGAGTCGCTCCGGGACACGGTGGCCGGCGCGGTCGGCCTCGAGCAGGCGATTCCCGCGACCGCGCACGCGGCCTCACCGGCGATCGCGAAGGAGCTGTCGGCACTCGCGGACAGACTGCGCGTACGCGTCCCGCTCGGCCAGGCATTGCAACGGTTCGCCGACGAAATGGACGACTCCAGCGTCGACCTGATCGTCGCGACCCTGATCCTGAACTCGAAGCTCCGCGGTCCCGGACTGCGCGAGGTACTGACCTCGCTCGCCGACTCCGCTCGCGCGGCGCTCGACATGCGGCAGCGCGTCAGCGCGGGACGGCGCAGCACGCGGCGCAGCGTACGCATCGTGATCGGTGTCGCGCTCGCCTTCGTGTTCGGCCTGTCCATCTTCAACCGGACCTACGTGCAGCCGTACTCGAGCCCGATCGGCCAGATCGTCCTGCTGGTGATCCTCGGCCTGTACGCGGTCGGGTTCGTCTGGCTGCGACGACTCGCGACCTTTGAGATGCCGGAGCGCTTTCTGCATGCCCGCGACCGGCTTCCGGACGCCGAAGGAGCAGGTCGCCGATGACTCTGATCATGCTGTGTGGAGCAGTCGTGGGCGCCGGCCTGCTGCTGGTGATCCGGCTGGCGGACCGGTCCGAACCCGAGGGCGCGGTTGCCCTGCTCCAACTCGATGCCGACCGCCGCCGATTCCGGCAGGAAGTCAGCCTCACCGCGGATCGGCGGCACCAGACCGAGTCGCTCCGGATGCGTCGCGTGGGCGCGAGCCTCCGGCGGGCACTCGATGCCCGAGGCATCCAATTGCCCACGTCCGTGCGTGCGGACCTCGGCGTGACCGGGCGTTCGCTGGAGACGCACCTCGCCTCCAGCCTCACCGCCGGCCTGGCCGGATTCTTCGTCCCCGTGCTCGTGCTCACGCCGGTGACCTTGGTGGCCGGCGGCATCCCCGTCGTGGTTCCGATCTGGCTGTCCCTGGTCGGCGTGGTGTTCGGAGCGCTGCTCCCGACCGCCCAGTTGCGCTCGGTCGCGGCCGATCGCCGGCGGGACTTCCGGCATGTGGTCAGCTCGTTTCTCGATCTGGTCGCGATGAACCTCGCGGGCGGTCGCGGCGTACCCGAAGCGCTGTCGTCGGCGGCCGGGATCAGCGACGGCTGGGCGTTCATCCGGATTCGCGACACCCTCGAGACCGCGCGGCTGCAGGGCATCACGCCGTGGGCAGCGCTCGGTCAGCTCGGCGAGGAACTGTCGATCGACGAGCTCCGGGACCTGTCCACCGCGCTGGCGCTGGTGGCCGAGGACGGCGCCAAGGTACGGGAGTCGCTGACCGCCCGCGCGGTGTCGATGCGGCGCCGCGAACTGGCCGAAACCGAAGGCCGGGCGCAGACCCGGTCGCAGTCGATGCTGATGGCACAAATGCTGCTCTGCGTCGGCTTCCTGCTGTTCCTGACGTATCCAGCGGTGGCCCGGGTGATGGGCCTGTGACCCACCTGACCACCCCGAGGAAGGACCAACGATGACAGAATCGACCCAGCAGGCGTTGCTGTACGCCCGCGTGCTGATCGGCGCCCGGATCGACCGCGCCCGCAGATCCGAGCACGGCGTGTCGGCGGTCGAGTGGGTACTGATCTCGGCTCTGCTCGCCGGGATCGCTCTTGCCGTCGGCGTGATTCTCTACAAGAAGCTGACCGGCAAGGCCGAGAACTTGCCGCTCGGCTGACCGCCGGGTAGGTCGACGATGGTACGGCGACGCGCGCGGCGGCATCCGGATCGGGGCGCAAGCAGCATCGAGCTGGTGATCTATGCACCGATCCTGATGCTGGCGATCTTTCTCACCATCCAGTTCGCGCTGATCTACCTCGGGAACCAGGCGGCGGGCTCGGCTGCCCGCGAAGCCGCGCGGACCGCACGGACCACCCTTGACAGCGGCGCGGCCGAAGCCGCCGGTGCCGGCTACTCGGCGAAGGTGGGCAGCGGCATCCTCGAGGACGTCACCGTCACGGTCGAGCCGGTCGGCACCGAACAGGTTCGGGTGGTGGTCACCGGCCACGCCCTCAAGATCACACCGTTCATCGATCCACCGACCGTCACCCAGGTCGTCCAAGGCCCGCTGGAGGAGTTCCGTGCAGACCGCTGACCGTCGCCGCGATCGCGGCTCGATGGCAGTGGAGCTCGTCATCCTGGCGCCGGTGATGATGGCCTTCATCGTGCTGGTCGTCGCCTGCGGGCGGTATGTAGCGGTCCGCGGTGACATCGAGGCCGCCAGCCGGGACGCGGCCCGGGCGGCCTCACTCGAACGCTCCCAGGACGCCGCCGAGCGCGCTGCCGACGGCGTCGCGGCAGCCGCGCTCGAACACCCGGAGCGCTGCCAACCGGTCGAGCTGTCCGGCGACTTCGTTGCCGGCGGCACCATTACGGCCACGGTCACCTGCGACGTCTCGTACGAGGGACTCGGGCTGATCGGGATTCCTGGCTCCAAGCGGCTGACCGCGAGCAGCTCCGCGCCGCTCGACAGCTACCGGAGGACCGGATGAGGCGCCGGGGCCAGCAGGGATCGGCCACCGTCTTCCTGCTCGGATTCGCCACCGTGCTGATGGTCGGCGCGGGACTCGTCATCGATGGTGGGCTCGCGCTGAACGGCCGCCAGCGCATCGTCGACGACGCCGAGCAAGCATCCCGGTACGGCGCCAATGCCATCGATGAGGCCACGTTACGCGGCAGCGGCGCGGTGCGGATCGATCCGGATACCGCGGTGGCCCGAGCGACCTCCTTCATGGCGGACCGGGGCTACCGGAACATCGCCGTCGCGGTCGACGGCGACACAGTGACGACCTCGGCGGAAGGGAGCGTCGACACGGCGCTGCTCTCGCTGGTCGGTATCAAGTCGTTCACGGTCCGCGGTGAGGCCACCGCGGAAGCTGTCGAGGGGCGATAGGGAAGGCACATGAGTCGAACACCGAGCCCGGAACGGTTTCTCCAGGCTGAGCCGGCGCCACACCGCGAGCGCTCGATCGGCCGGGCACTGCTCGCGGCCATCGCGCTCCTGGTACTCGTGGCCGGCGTACCCGCCGCGTTGATCGCCTTCACCGGGCCACCGCCGTTCCCGCACAGCTGGCCGACCCGGGAGACCCTCACCAGCCCGATCGGCGTCGACACCCTGCTGACCGTCCTGACCTTCGTCGTCTGGCTTGCCTGGCTGCATTTCGTCTGTTGCGTTGCCGCGGAGCTCAGCAGCGCTGTTCGCGGCCGCGGGGTGCCGCGATCGATTCCGCTCGGCGGCGGCAGCCAGCGCATCGCCCGGGTTCTCGTGAGCGCGTTGATCGTCACCGGGATCGCGGCCGGGCAGGCATCGGCCGCAACCGCCGCGAACGCACCGGCACCGCAGCCGACACACAGTGTTTCCGCGACGCATCAGACGACGGCCGCACCGCAGGAGAGCCGGCCAGCTCCGGCGCACGCCACCAGCAGCAATCCGCTGGCCGGCAAGAAGGTGTACGTCGTGAAGGCGCCGCATGCTCATCGGCATGACAGCCTGTGGGACATCGCGGACAAGCACCTGGGCGATGGGCGTCGCTACACCGAGATCTATGAGCTCAACAAGGAGCGCGTACAGCCTGACGGACAGCGGCTGCACCTCGCCCGCTTGATCATGCCGGGCTGGAATCTGATCATGCCTGAGGACGCGGTCGGCGTTTCGCGTGTCCCGGTAGAGCAGGTGCCGGAACACCGTACGGAGGAGACCCGGCCGAAGCGTACGACCGAGGTCCACCCGCACGTCACTGTGGATGATCGCGGCAGCCAGGTCGATCGTGGCGCCGACGCCGCGCAGACCGACGCCCGCTTCCGGCTTCCTTCCGACCTGCTCGGCGGTGGCCTGCTGACAGCCGGCCTGCTGGCACTCCTGTTGATCGAGCGTCGCCGGCGCCGCGGCAGCGACCCCGATCAGGCAGCGACGACAGCAGAGGTCGCCATCCGGGTCGGCGGGGATCCGAGTCGGTCCATCGCACTCGACCATGCGCTCCGCGCCCTTGGCGGTGCCTGCGAGGCAAACGGCGTACCACTGCCTCCGATCTTCGCGGTGATCGTCGACGACGAGTGGATCGAGCTGCTCCTCGCGCCCGCGCAGCGAAAGGCTCCATCCCCTTGGCAGGACCTCGACGACGGCCGCCGGTGGCGGATCGCTCGCGCGGAGGTCGGCCCGGACACCGGCGGACCGGCGCCGTACCCCGCGCTCGTGTGTCTCGGCCGCGACGAGGACGGGCGCGACGTACTGGTCGATCTCGAAGCGGCCAGCGGCGCGGTCAGCATCCACGGCGATGCGGTCGTTGCCCGCGAGGTCGCGAACTCGGTCGCGGTCCAGCTCGCCACGAACCCCTGGGCCGATCTGCTCGAAGTCACCGCCTGGTCGTTGCCCGACGGGCTGGACGAGATTCTGGCCGACCGCCTGCGGGTCGTCCGAGACCTCGATGCGCTGCTGCCCGAGCTCGAACAGGCCGACGAGGAGCCTGGTGTCCTGACCGGGCAGGTCTCCCGTTCGATGGACGAGATCCCGCAGTACGTCGTACTCGGCGCTCCACCTGGTGACGACGCGGCCTCGCGGCTGGCTGCCCTGGCCGGCCGGCGCCGCAGTGGATTCGGCCTGCTGGTGGCGGGTCCGGTCCCGGGCGCCCGCTGGCAGCTGTTCGCCGACGAGTCGGGCGTACTGCGGATTCCGGCGCTGGACCTGGTCGTCCGCGCGAGCCGGCTCACCGAGAAGTCGCTCGACCTGGTCACCGACCTGCTGGTCTC
This sequence comes from Kribbella hippodromi, assembly GCF_039531045.1. Classification (NCBI taxonomy): domain Bacteria; kingdom Bacillati; phylum Actinomycetota; class Actinomycetes; order Propionibacteriales; family Kribbellaceae; genus Kribbella; species Kribbella hippodromi. The sequence continues at coordinate 195,875 of NZ_BAAAPH010000004.1, forward strand.
CGCGCGGAGTACGGCCGGGCCGGATCCCACGGGGCAGGTCCGCGTACCGCAGAGTGGCCGGGCCGGTGACGATGCCAGCTGGGTCACCGCGAACGTACGCGTCGGAGTCCTCGGCCGGCTCGACATCCGGTCGCCCGGCCTGATCGAGCCGGCAAGGTTGCCACTGGCAACTGAGGTCGCCACTTTCCTCGCGCTGCATCCCGGCGGCGTGCATCCGAGCGTGCTCGCGGCGTCGGTCTGGCCAGGGGGAGTCAGTGCCGAGGTTCGCGACGCGACTGTGCAGCGGGTCCGGGAGTGGCTCGGGACCGATTCGCAAGGCGCGCACCAGTTGCGTACCGATGCGACCGGGCGGCTGTACCTGGGTTCCGAAGTGGCCGTCGACTGGGACTGCTTCTGCGAACTGATCCGCCGCAGCCGCACCGCGCAAACCACCCGCGACGAGCGCGAACTGCTGCGTCGGGCGATGCACCTCGTCCGCGGACAGTTCCTCAGCGGCCGCGTACCAGGGACGTACTCGTGGCTGGCGCGGGTTCACCTCGAGCGTCTCGTTCCCGATCTTGTCGTCCACGCGGCGCACCGGCTCGCGGAACTGTCGATCGGCGACGACGACCCGGCCGGCGCGGCCAACGCGGCGCGGGCGGGCCTCCGGCTTGCGGTCAGCTCGGAGCGCCTTTGGCAGGACCTGCTGGTGGCCGAGTACCGGCACGGCGGCCCGGCCGCGGCCGAGCAGGTCGTACAACTGCTCGGAGAGGCGGCCCAGGCTCAGGGGATCACTCCGAGCGCGGAGACCCAGTCACTGATCGAGGAACTACTGCCGGGACGAACCACTGTCAGACAGGTCAGCTGACACAGCTCTGCAACTTCCCGCAATTTCGTGGTTGCGGTTGGTGATCGCATGGGATAGTTACTGGCCGGGAATGTGCACTGTCGATACGGGGAGTGTGGGATGTCGTTGGGTCGGGCACTGAGCGTCGCGGGACTTGCGGCCGGTCTGATCGCCGGCCTGGCGGCCTGCGGCGGTCAAGCTGACAAGGCGGCCCAGACCCCCGAAACTCCACTGCTTCCAGCCACCACGCCCCCGCCCTCGGTGACCCCGTCGCCCACGCCCGTCGACCCGACGGTGGCCGCCAAAATCAAGATCATGGCGGACTACAAGGCATACATCGCGACGAAGTCAAATGGCATGGTCAGCAACCATCCGACCTACCCGTTCGAGCGGAACATGACCGGCAACGCCTTGCAGTCGATGAAGTCCTGGATGGGCGGGATGTATCTGATCGAGACGAAGTACGGCGGCAACATCACGTTCGTCAAAGGCCGGGTCGCAGCGCTCAATCTGAAAGCGAAGCCAGCCACCGCCACCGTCTACGGCTGCGTCATCGACAATCTGACCGCGACAAGCAAGAAAGGCAAGGTCAGGAGATCAGGGGGTACACACCTGTCCACCCACGATCAACTGGTCCTCGTCGGCGGCACCTGGAAAGTGACCGAGAACCAATCCAATGACAGTAAGTCGCCCGGATGCGCCTGACCACGCCCGTCATCCTCGGAACCGCCGCCTTGATCGCCGGCGCGGCAATGCAATGCCTGCCGGCGTCTGCCGGAGTGCGCTGTGATCCGAGCGGCTCACTCTCCCTCGATCCGGAGAGCTCGAACGGAAATCTGACGTGCCCGCAGGTCCCGGGCGAGAACGATGGTGGGCAGGACGGGCAGAACGGTAAGTCCGTCAGCCACGGGAAGCCTGCCTGCGTCTGGGTACCCAAGCCGGACTACCAGCCCTCGCCCGGTGAACCCGCCGAGGGACAAGGCGGGCACTGGTACCAAAAGTTCTGCGCCTTCGGCCAGTACAAGACAGTTGCCGACCTGCTGCACGCGCTGGACGACAACCGCGCTTCGGACATGCGGCAGAACGGGCTCATCCGCCGAGCCGGGCTCGACATGCGGTTCTTCAAGACACCACCGGAAAACCCACGACGTACGCCCCTGCAGGTCATGCAATCAATAGCCGACTCGCTGATCTTCCCCGAGACCTACCTGGCCGTGAACCCCGTCGCTGCCCGGCAAGTCATCGGCGTCCCAACCTGGGTTTGGCTCACCGACGAAGAAGGCGACTACGTACCAGCCCGCTACAAACCGGAACCCAAAACCATCGAGCTCGAGGGCTACGCCCTGGAATGGGGCATCGTCCCCCAGATCAGCCTGACGCCCGGTGACGGCACTCCCGCACAGCCCTGCGACGGCGCCGGCATCCCGTGGTCCACTGCGGCCGCAAACGACCCAGCGGCCTGCACAGTCACCTACCAGCGCAGCGGCACCTACACCCTCACCGCCAGCGTCAGCTGGACCGTCCAATGGTCGCTCGCCGGCACCCGTCAAGCAGACCTCACCGGACCGACGAAAACCACCACACGCCAACTGACAGTCAGCGAAATCCAAACCGTCACCCGCTGACCCCTGCACCGCAACGCCAACCCGGCCGCCGCGTGAGCCCAATCACCTGCACTGCCGGGTACCGAAGGACGGGTAGTGGTCGCCCCCTCCGCCGGATGCCAAGCGTGCGGCACCCACGTTCGGCGGTCGCCGGCCGGACGACTACCCGTCCTTCGGTACCGGTCAGGCGGTGCGCTGACATCGCTTCGTACTTGCAACTTCCTGCAATTTCCTGGGTGCGGCTCGTGGTGCATGGGATAATCACTGACCGAACATGGGCAGTGCAGATTGTGTAGTTGCGCCAAGGTCGACACGGGAGTGTGGGATGTCGTTAGGTCGGACGGTGGGCACTGCGGGACTTGCGGCGTGTCTGGTCGCTGGACTGGCGGCCTGCGGCGGGCAGAGTGACAAAGCAGCGCAGACCCCCGAGACTCCGTTGCTTCCGGCCACCACTCCGCCGCCCTCGGTCACCCCATCGCCCAAGCCTGTCGACCCGACCGCAGCGGTCAAAGCGAAGATCATGGCCGACTACAAGGCGTACATCGCAGATCGGTCGCGTGGCACTGTAACCAACCATCCGAGTTATCCGTATGAGCGGCACATGACGGGCAACGCACTGTCGGCGATCAAGTCTGCGGTAGGCGGGATGTACCTGATCGGCACGAAGTACGGCGGCAACATGGTCTTCGTCAAAGGCCGGGTCGCGGCACTCAATCTGAAAGCGAAGCCGGCCACCGCCACCGTCTACGGCTGCGTCATCTCCAACCTGACCGCGACAAGCAAGAAAGGAAAAGTCAGAAGGGACGGGGGCATCCGCGCGTCCACCCATGACCAACTGGTCCTCGTCGGCGGCACCTGGAAAGTGACCGAAAACCAATCCAATGACCCTCGGGAACCCGGATGCGTCTGATCACGCCTGCCGTCCTCGGAACCACTGCATTGGTCGTCGGTGCGGCGATACCTTGCCAGCCGGCATCTGCAGGAGTGCGCTGCGATCCGGGCGGCTCGCTCGGCACCAGTCAGGAGTCCGCCACTGGAACTCTGACCTGCCCACCGGTCCCCGGTGAGAATGATGGCGGGCAGGACGGGCAGAACGGTAAGTCAGTGAGCCACGGGAAGCCTGCCTGTGTTTGGGTGCCGAAGCCGGACTACCAGCCCTCGCCCGGGGAACCCGCCGAAGGACAAGGCGGGCACTGGTATCAGAAGTTCTGTGCGTTCGGGCAGTACAAGACGCTTGCCGACCTGCAGCGTGTGCTGGCCACCACCGACCCGGATATGCGGCAGAACGGGCTCATCCGCCGAGCCGGGCTGGACATGCGGTTCTTCAAGACGCCGCCGGAGATTCCCCGGCGTACGCCCTTGCAGGTCATGCAGTCAGTAGTCGACTCGCTGACCTTCCCCGAGACGCACCTGGCCGTGAACCCGATCGCTGCCCGGCAGGTGATCGGGGTCCCGACGTGGGTCTGGCTCACGGACGAGAACGGCCAGTACGCGCCGGCTCGGTACCAACAGAAAACCAAGAAGATCGAGCTCGAGGGCTACGCCCTGCAATGGGCCATCGTTCCGCAGATCAGCGTCACGCCAGGTGACGGCGGTCCCTCACAGCCCTGTGACGGTGCCGGGATCCCATGGTCCGCTGCGGCCGCAAACGACCCAGCCGCCTGCACGGTCACCTACGAACGCAGCGGCAGTTATACGCTGTCGGCCAGCATCGGCTGGACGGTCCAGTGGTGGCTCGGCGGCGTCCGTCAGGCAGACCTGACCGGACCGACGAAAACCACCGCTCGTCAGGTCACGGTGAGCGAAATCCAGACCGTCACCCGCTGACTCCCCCGCACCGCGACAGCAATCCGGTTCGCCGGCTGTGGTCAGTCCGGTGGTGCGGACGTTTTGCGTTGCCGGGCGTTGAAGCGGGCCTTCTTTTGGCGGTTGCCGCAGGTGTTCATGTCGCACCAGCGGCGGGTGCGGCTTTGGCTGGTGTCGAAGAAGGCGGCTTGGCAGGTGGGGGATGCGCAGAGGGCCAGTTTTCCGTCGCGTTCGCCCGAGATGATGCTGATCGCGTCGGCGGCGATCACGCCGAGGGCGTCTTCCACCGCTGAAGTTGAGCTGAGCTGCCAGCGGCGTTGTCCGTCGGGTGTCAGGACGGCGGCGGCTCGGCCCTGAGCGCTGCGCTCGTTGATCACCTGGACCGCGGCCGCGGGAAGAGCGTGCTGGATCGCAGCTCCGGGAAGCACTGCCGCCTCGGGAAGAGCGTGCTGCACTGCCGCCACAGGAAGGGCGTGCTGCATTGCGGCCGCTGTCGCCGCGGTGTGGATTGACTCGCGCAGTTCCCGGGCGAGTTCGAGTTGGGCGGTGGTGCAGGAGTTGACCGCGAGGCCGCTGACCGTCAGCCAGTCGACGAGTCGTCCCGGGGTGGGGATGCGCTCCACGGCGTCGCCCTGACGCTCGGTCAGGGTCGCCGTGAAGCTGGTCGCGAGCACGGCGCCGAGGCGGAAATCAGGGTACTCGGCAGGCATGGAACCACCTTAGCCGGTTGCGCGCCGATCTGACGCCATGTTAGAACCGTCTTAGCTGGTTCCACGACGATCAGGAGGTCTCATGACCCGCAGCATCGGCGACGTACAAGCCTTCGAAGCGCACGTGACCGACGCCGAGCTGGACGACCTGCGCGCACGATTGGCCGCGGCGCGCCTACCCGAGGCAGAGACCGTCCCCAAAGCCGCATCCGGCCGGCGCCGCTGGGAACAGGGCGTACCGCTCGCGGACCTCACCGACATCGTGCGGTACTGGCGCACCGACTACGACTGGCGGCCCTTCGAAGCACGCCTCGACCAGATCGGCCAATTCCGTACGACCGTCGACGACCTGGGAATCCACTTCCTGCACCGAAGGTCCGCCCGCCCCGATGCGACGCCGTTGATCCTGACGCACGGCTGGCCCGGAAGCATTGCCGAATTCGTCGATGTAATAGACGAGCTGACCGAGCCAAAGAATGCGGAAACACCGGCGTTCCACGTCGTCGTCCCATCACTTCCAGGATTCGGGTACAGCGACAAGCCGGCCGTCACCGGTTGGGGTACCGAAAAGATCGCGGCCGCCTGGGTCGAATTGATGGCAAGGCTCGGCTACCGCAAGTTCCTCGCCCACGGCGGCGACTGGGGAGGCAACATCACCACTGTTCTCGCGGGCAGGTTCCCGGCCAACGTTCTAGGCATCCACACCACCTTCGCGGAGGCACCGCCCGGACTGTCAACGGACGGCCTGACGGCCACCGAACGCCAATGGACCGAGGAAACCCACCACTTCTGGCACCACCGCGCGGCCTACGCGAAGCAGCAGGCGACCCGCCCGCAGACCATCGGCTACTCGCTCGTCGACTCACCGGTCGGGCTGCTGGCCTGGCTTCTGGACAAGTTCGCCGACTGGTCGGACACCGCGGACAGCCCGTTCGAACGAATTTCCCGAGATCGCGTACTCGATGACGTCACGCTGTACTGGCTGACGCGATCCGGCGCTTCGGCGGCCCGGATCTATTACGAAAGCCACAACTCGCTCGACCCCGGCCTTCGCGTCGATGTCCCGTCGGCGATCACGATTTATCCCGCCGACATCGAAAAATACCCGCGCCCGTGGGCACAAGAGCGGTACCGTCAAATCGTCCGTTGGAACGAACCCGAAGCCGGCGGACACTTCCCCTCGCTGGAGGTCCCCGAGGACTACGTCAAAGACCTGCAAGCAGGCCTGGCCGCAGTCCTCGCGGCCCAGCCGTGAACCTGAACTACGGATTGGACTTCGTGTCGCCGTAGAGCTCGACCTCGGCGAGGTCGCCGAACCAGCTTGTCGCGTTGTAGATGCGCAGATACCGGTAGTGGTCCGCACCCGAAGCAGTCTGGTCGTTCCAGTTATTGGCGGTTGCTCCGCCGACTGCTTTGGTGACGCCGGTCCAGCTCTGGCCGTCATTCGATCCCTGGACGACGGTTCCGTTGGCCCGCTGCGGATGGCTGGCCCGCGGCAGGAACAGCACCTCCTCCGGCTTGACGCTCGCGTGCACGGTGGCCACCTTCGCCACGTCGATGAAGCGGTCCGGATCGCCTGCCACAAAGAGCTTGGACCCGTTCGCCGTAGATGTGGAACTCGGTCAGCTCGAACACGCCGCGGACGATCCCGTACAGCACGTCCGGCAGCTGTTTGATCATCTGGATCTTCAGGTACCGGAACTGCTTGCCCTGGAGATCCTTGGCGACGTCGAGGGTGTTGTAGTCCTGCGTGAACGCGGTGACGCCGGGGGTGAGACGAGTCCACGTGACCCCGTCCTCGGAGCCGAACACGGCCGAGTTCGCGATCCGGTCGGCGAAGATGTTGCTCTGGACACCGAACTTCGTGGCGGAGACTCTGAAGTCAGGCCCGAAGTCGAAGGTGTGGGACAGGTTGACGGCCTGCGGGTAGACGGTGCCGCTCTGCTCGTCGCCGTCGACCAGGTTGACAATGCGGTCGCCGGTGGTGGAAGAAGCGACCAGGCCCGCGTAGTCGAGGCTGCCGTCCAGCGCGAGCTTCGGCGACAGCGTGCGCAGTCCGTCCACCGCCGTGACGACGCCGGCCAGTGCGGTCAGATACTCCGCATCGGACCCGCTCTTGCGCAGGTGGTCGGCGGCAACGACAGCATCGCGGTACGCGGACTCGGTCGCGGATTCGTACCCGGTCTGGTGGCTGTATCCATTCTTGGCAACTGCCAACGCGCTCGTACGGTCACCGGCCGCCACGAGAGTGACCCGGCGGGCGGCCATATTCGTACCGTCGTCGGCGGCGATGGTGAGCGTCCATCGACCAGCGCCGGCCGGTTTCCAGGTAAGGACACCGGTGGCACGGTCGAGCGCGGCGCCCTTGGGGAGCCCGGTCGCGGTGTACGTCGTGCCCGCGGCGGCTTGCGCGCCGAGGTCGACGGTGGCGGCAGCACCGGCCCAGCCGACGACCCGGTCGGCCACGGTGGCGGGGAAGACCGGTCCGGTGAGCTCGGCAGCGGCGTTGATGTTGATGTGGTCGAGGTCGACGGTCGTGCCCTCGACCCCGATGAACAGGATGTCGTCCATCGGTCCGTCGGTGCTGACATAACGCCACTTGCCGCCGGTGTTCGGCACCAGCACGGGGTAGTCGCGTTTCAGCGTACGGCCGTTCCTGGCAGTGTGCAGGTGCAGTACGGCGGTACCACTGGTCCGGACGAGGAAGCCGAGCTTCGGCCGGTCGGTCGCGCCGTTGAGATACGCGATCTTCGAGCCGGCGGCCATCCGTACGTACCCGTCGCCGGTCGTGACGTCCCCGGCCAGTCGCGTATACCGATCCTCGACCTCATAGAGGTTGGAGTTGTTGCTCAGCGGCCGGGTCGTCTGCCCCGCCGCGGCCGCGGGCGCGAACAACCAGGAATCGCCACCACCGTCGCTCCCGTCCCACGAGTTGCCGACCACTCCCCCACGCGAGTACAGCGGGCCAGGGCGCTTGGCATAGGCCTCGGCGTAGTAGGGCGCCATCGTCTTGACGTCCTTTCCCAGCGCGTACTGGTAGTGGTAATAGATCTCCCAGAAGCTCGCGGTGACGTACCGGCCGCGGTAGCCGTCAGCGATGTGGTTGTACGTGTCCCGGATCGTGCCGTCCGGCGAAATCGCGTACGCCATCGGTGTCCACGGCGTGTCGTACCCGAGCATGAAGCGCCAGAAGTAGTCGGCGGCCGCGAGGATCCGGTTGTTCAGGAACTCGTACGGCCCGACCGCGTTCGGCGCGTGCGAGATCGTGCCGGCGCCGGGGTCGACCTTCGTACCTTGTGCGAGCAGCATCCGGGAGATGATCACGGCGTTGGTGAGATCGCCGCCGCCGTGGGCCTGATCGCGACCCATTTCGGCGTGCTGAACGTGCGGAGTCCTGATCGGCCTGCCGGTCTTGTCGTCGTGGTCGACCCAGCGGAACAGCCGCGCGATCGACCCGTTGAAGCCCTGGTCCTTCGCGGTCGCGTTCACCGTGAACCACTCGACCGACCGCTGGTACAGGGCGGTGTCGTCCATGAAGATCGCGCCCGCCATCGCGCCCATCAGCGGGTAGTTGTGCTGGTTCATGAAGTGGTTGTTGTCGTTCTGGAAGGTCTCGATGACCGGAACGACGAGATTGTGCGTGAACGCCTGCGTGTCCGCGTCGGTCCACGGGTACGCCTCGTCGGCGCACGAGCTGTAGCGCAGCAACTCCGCGGCGGACACCATCCGGTTGAGCGGGATGCCGGTATGGATGTGTGCGTCGGTGAAGTACTCGTACTTCGCCGGGTCCATTTGCGCCCAGATGCGGATGATGTCCAGCGCGTTCTTGCGGTACACCTCGGCACCGGTGAGGACGTAGAGGACCGCCTGCGTGTACGACTTCAGGCCGTCCGCGATGAAGCGGCCGTTGAACCCTTGGCTGTTGAACGCGTCGGAGGCGGGCTTGCCCGGGTCCGTACTGCTCCGGTTGGACGACGTCACGCCGGTACCGGCCGCTGACGACTGCTGCATCGCGCGAAACGACGAGGTCCAGGGTTCTTGGCCCGCGGCGATCTGCCGGCGGGCGTTGGTCAGGATCGGCTCGGTCAGGCCGACGCCGGGGTGTACGAACCCTTGCGCGCTGACGCTTGACCGGAAGGACACGGTGCATGGCCCGGGCTCCTGCGCGATGGCGGGCCGGGCCACGGCGAACAGAAGTCCGGTGACGAGAACGAGGACAACGGCGACTGCGCCGAGTGGCCGGAAACGGCCGGGCACGACAGCTGGACTTGGCTGCACAGCGGGCACCAACTTCCCTGCGGCGGAGGGGTGGACTGAGGCGGATGAGAACCGCGTGACGGCGTCGACGCTTCTCATAGTTAACGATTTCTACGCTAGGCATCCTCAAGACCTCACTGCAAGAACACGAGGCCTTGACGGCAACGATTCCTTCTCCTAGTTTTCATAGAAATCGTTAACTACGGCGGCCCGCCATCAGCCCCAGATCCCCTACTGCACCCGGGAGATTCACTCATGCCCAGAAACAGCCGTCCCGCCGTACTGGCCGGTCTCGCCCTGTGCCTGGCCGCCACCATGACCACCACCATGGCCGCCTGCAGCAGCGGCGCCGGCACCGGCACCAAGTCCGCTTCCGGCCCGGTCGAGGTCGAGTACTGGGGCTGGACGGATGTCCAACCGGTGGTCGACAAGTTCAATGCCACCCACACCGGCATCAAGGTCAAGTTCGTCAAGCAGGCGGACCTGCCGACGACCGCGACCGGGCTGCGCAATGCCGTCGCGGCGGGCAGCGCGATCCCCTGCCTGGCGCAGAACTTCGGGGATGTACCGGCCCTGCTGTCCGAGGGTCTGGTCACCGACGTGACCGACTACGTGAAACCCGCGGAGAGCAAGTTCAAGGCCACCGCGCTCGCCGGCGCGAAGGTCCAGGACAAGTACTTCGGCATCCCCACCGGCACCGGGCCGACGTTCATGATGATCAACCGCGCGGCGTACGACAAGTACGGTGTGCCCGTACCGAAGACCTGGGACGACGTGATCGCGGCCGGCAAGGCGCTCAAGCCACACGGCGTCCAGGTGATGAACCTGGCCGGTGAGGATCCCAGCACCCTGGTCAACTTGATCACCCAGGCCGGCGGCACCTGGTACTCGGTGCGGAACGACGCCTGGAAGGTCGACTTCCTGTCCCCCGAATCCGTTGCCGCTGCCAACATTCTGCAGCAGCTCGTGGACAACAACCTCGTCGCCAACCAGACGTATCAGGACCGGCCCGCGCTGATCGCGTACTTCGACCAGGCGAAGATGGTCTCGCTGCCGACCTCCACCTGGCAGCTGACCAACTACGAGCTGCACTTCAAGAAGACGATCGGCGACTGGGAGCCGGTCGATCTGCCGCAGTTCGCCGGTGCGACGAAGTTCGCGACCCCCGCGCACGGCAACGCGCTGTTGGTACCGAAGGGCTGCCCGCACCCGAAGGAAGCAACTGAGGTCGGTATCTGGATGAACACCACCAAGGACGCCGTCGACGCCACCTATGACAAGGCGACCGGGTCGTACGCCTGGCCGGGCGCGATGCCCGATCCGTCGCCGTGGATCGACTCCGCGGTACCGCGGAAGCTGTTCGGCAGCCACCGCACGGAGGCCGAAGGCGTGATCAAGAAGGCCTCCCAGTCCGGCGTGGACAACTGGCTGGTCGGCCCCAACTACACGGGGGTCTTCAAGGAACTGCAGGACCAGTGGGCTCAGGCCGTCACCAAGAAGATCACCTTCCGTCAACTCCTCGAGAACCTGCAGAAGTTCACCGTCGACGACCTCAAGGCCAAGGGCATCAACGTCGCGAGCTGAGACCGCGGATCGAGTGGGAGGAGTGCGGATGTCGCTGGAGCTGAAGCCGAAACCGCTGGTCACACCGACCGCCGGGCGGACCGGGGAAGACGGTGCCTCGAGCCCGCGCTGGCGGCGGGCCGTCGCGCTCAAAGGTGCGTCGTTCACGGTGCCGTTCTTCGCCGGTTTCGTGCTCTTCACCGTGGTCCCGGTGATCATGGCGCTGAGCAAGAGCCTCTACACCGCGAAGAGTTCCGGCCTCGGCTTCGGCGCCAAGACCGTCACCTTCAGCGGGTTCGGGAACTTCGACCGTGCCCTGCACGACGGGAAGTTCTGGGGCAGCGTGTGGCGGGTCGCGCTGTTCGCGATCGTGGTCATCCCACTGATCCAGGTCACCAGCCTGGGCCTGGCGTTGTTGCTCGACTCGGTCCGCCGACGGGCGGCCGGCAAACTCCGGATCGCGATGCTGGTGCCGTACATGAGCCCCGGCATCGTCGCCACCCTGATCTGGATCTATCTCTACAGTCCGGCCGTCGGCCCGCTCACGCCGTTCTTCAAGCTGTTCGGCATCGACGCGAACTTCTACGGCAGCGGGCTGATCTGGGTGTCGGTCGGCAACCTGATGGCGTGGGGCAGCATCGGCTTCAACATGCTGATCGTGTACGGCGCGCTGCAGGCCGTACCGCGGGACATCTTCGACAGCGCCCGGGTCGACGGCGCGTCCGAATGGCGCATCGCCTGGTCGATCAAGGTGCCGTACGTCCGGCGTTCGCTGGTCCTGGTCAGCGTGCTCGGCATCATCGGCACCCTGCAGATCTTCAGCGAGCCACTGCTGTTCCGCTCGATGACTCCGGAGACCGTCACCAAGGACTTCACCCCGATCATGACGATCTACAACCAGGCGTTCGCCGTCGGCGACTTCAACTACGCCGCGGCGCTGTCCATCGTGCTCGCGCTCGTGGTCGGCCTGATCTCGGCGATCTTCTACAAACTCACGAACAAGGCTCCGGCATGACGACACTGACAGCCACTCCCCGCAGGCGCCGGCGCGACGACGACCTGCCGGCCGGTCACCACCCGTCCAGGCTGTCGCGGATCCTGGTCTGGACCGGCCTGGTGCTCTTCCTGATCTACTCGATCGCCCCGGTCTGGTTCCTGATCGTCTCCGCGACCAAGGACCAGCGCGACCTGTACACCACCAACGGCCTGTGGTTCGCGGACTTCCATCTCCTCGACAACACCCGGGACCTGTTCACCTATCACGACGGCATCTTCCTGCGCTGGATGGCGAACACCCTCCTCTACGGCGTCGCCGGTACGGTCGGCATGACCGTCATCTGCGTCGCCTGCGGCTACGCCTTGGCCATGTACCGGTTCCGCGGCCGCGGCCTGCTGATGGGCTGCATCATCGCGTCGTTCCTGATCCCCGGCGCGCTGCTGACCATCCCGTCGTTCCTGCTGTACACCCGGTTGAACCTCGTCGACACGCCCTGGGCGATCATCGTGCCGCACTTCTTCAGCGCCTTCTCCGTGTACCTGGCCAAGGTGTACGCCGAAGGGGCTGTTCCGCCCGAACTGCTCGAAGCGGCCCGGGTCGACGGCGCCGGTGAGTACCGCGCGTTCTTCAGCATCGGCGCGCGGCTGATGACCACCGGCTCGGCGACCATCTTCCTGCTCGGATTCGTCGGCTCCTGGAACTCCTTCTTCGGTCCACTGGTGTTCCTGCGCGGCGAACAGAAGTGGACCATCATGCTCGGCCTGTACTCCTGGCTGAACATCAAGGTCGACCAGTCCGTCGACCTGACCGGCCTCGTCATCGTCGGCGCGATCGTCTCGCTCATCCCGATCGTCGTCCTGATGCTGTCGATGCAGCGGTACTGGCGCTCCGGCATCACGCTGGGCAGCCTGAAATAGCTCGTTCGATCCCATGAAACGGAGGAGCCCGTGGCTGACCGCCCCGCGGCACTTTTCGCCCTCGGCGCGCATCATCTGCCAGACCTGTACCCGCCACGATCGATGCACCGGTTGCAGCAACTGGTACGCATCGACCAGACCGTCGTGGCCGAGCAGTTCAGCACCGAGGACATCCTGGCCGCCCTGGCCTCGACCGAGCTCCTGATCACCGGTTGGGGCTGCCCGCGGATCACTCCGGCCGTGCTGGACGCGGCGCCGAGGCTGCGGGCGATCCTGCACACCGCGGGCTCGGTCAAGGCACTCCTCTCCCCAGCGTGCTGGGAACGCGGTCTGGCCATCACCTCAGCCGCCACGGCGAACGCCGTACCCGTCGCCGAGTACACGCTCGCGGCGATCCTCTTCGCCGGCAAGGACGTCTTCCGGCTGCGCGACCAGTACCACGCAACCAGGCACTTCACCCTGGCCGAGGTACAGCCGGGCGTGGGCAACTACGGCCGGACGATCGGGGTGATCGGCGCTTCGCGGATCGGCCGGCGCGTGATCGAACTGCTCCGCCCGTTCGAGCTGGACGTCTGCTTGTTCGACCCCTATGTCGACACCGCCACCGCCGCCGGGCTCGGCGCACGGCTGGTCGACCTGGACACGTTGTTGCGGACGTGCGATGTCGTCAGTGTGCATGCCCCTGCCAATCCGCGGACCGATCGGCTCATCGGAGCCGAGCAGCTCGCACTGATGCGGGACGGAGCAACCCTGATCAACACCGCGCGCGGCAGCCTGGTCGATACCCCCGCATTGATCGAACAGCTCGAAGCCGGCCGGCTGTACGCCGTCCTCGACGTGACCGAACCGGAGCCGCTGCCGGCCGATTCCGCGCTCTGGGAGCTGCCCAACACCTTCCTCACCCCCCACATCGCCGGCTCGCACGGCAATGAACTGGCCCGGCTGGGCGACTGTGTCATCGACGAGCTCGAACGCTTCCTCGACGGCCGCCCGTTCGCGCACGCGATCGTGGCTTCCGACCTGGACCGGGTCGCCTGACCTATCGTTGACCCGTTCCAGTCCTCTCCGAAGGGAGCCTCGGTGGCACGCCAACCGGCCTCCGGCGACCGTCCGACCGTCAAGGACGTCGCCGCTTCGTCGGGCGTGTCCGCCACCACGGTGTCCCGGGTGCTGGCCGGCAACTATCCCGTCTCGGCGGCGACTCGCGCCCGGGTGATGAAGGCGGTCCACGAGCTCGACTACGTCATCAACGCCCAGGCGCGGGCCCTGGTCGGCGGCGGCCCCAAGACCGTCGCTTTCATCGTGCACGACCTGGTCGGGCCCGCGTTCGCGTACGTGGGTCAAGGCGTCGAGCAGCAGGCCACCGCCGAGGGGCGGCTCTGCCTGGTCTGCACCAGCCATGGCGATCCCGGGCGCGAGCTGGAGCTGATCGAGCTGATGCGCGAACAACAGGCCGAGGCGGTGGTCCTGGTCGGTGGCGGCAGCAACGCCCCCGGCCACGTCGAGCGAATGACACAGATCGCCCGGGCGCTGGACAAGTCCGGGTCACGGCTGGTGCTGTGCGGGCGGCCGCCGCTGGGGCCGGACGTACCCGCGACAGTGGTCGAGTACGACAACGAGGGCGGCGCGTACGCGATCACCAGCTACCTGATCTCGCTCGGTCATCGTGACATCGCCTTCCTCGGTGCCGGCGAACCGGGCCACACCACCGTCGACGGACGGCTGCGCGGCTTCGAACGCGCCCACCAGGCACACCAGCTTCCGATCACACCGCGGCGAACCCGCGCGATCACGTTCGACCGCGAGTCGGGGTATCAGGCCACCCGTGACCTGCTCGCCCACGACCGGAAGTTCACCGCTGTCTTCGCCGCGACCGACGTGGTGGCCGGCGGCGTACTGGTCGCGCTGCGCGAAGCGGGTCTGCGCGTACCCGAGGACGTTTCCGTCGTCGGGTACGACGACATTCCACTGGCGAGGGATCTCACCCCCGAGCTGACCACGGTCCATGTCGACCACGAAGAACTCGGCCGGACCGCCGTACGCCACGCCCTCGACCGCGACCGGCACGCAATGAGCCAGCACACCGTCCTCGGCACCCACGTGATCATCCGCGGCTCCACCGGCCCGGCCGCCAGACCGTAGCCAGCTACTTGGGTGCCTTGTCGTACGCGGCTTGCTGGATTTCCAGGTAGCGCTTCAGGCCGAGGCTGTCGAGGCCTTTGACGTACGCGTCCCAGTCGGAGTCGAGGTTCTTCGAACCGGTGATGAACTGCAAGGCGTTCTGCTGCACGTAGTTCTCCAGGTTGGTCTGCAGTGTGGCGACCTCGTTGGCCAGCGTCGGGTCGATCCAGACCCGCCAGAACGGGTAGATCTGCGCTTTGTCCTCATGTCCGGCGTACAGCTTGGTTGCCTCGAACAACTTCCGCTCGTACCCCGCCTGCGAATAGATGTCGGTGCCGATCACCTCGGAGTTCCGGAACTTCGCGGTGTTGTTGTACTGCGCCAGCGCTTGCCACGCGGTGTTCCGCGGCTTCGAACCGGGCTTCTGCTGGATTTGCTTGAAGGTCGGCTTCATCGACTTGTCGAGTGCGACGTCGCCGGGGCCGGGCACGGTCCAGCCCTTGCCCTCCATCCCGAACTGGCCGTTGATCTGGCCGGCGTCGGTGAAGATGTAGTCGAGCAGCTTGATCGCCTGGATCTGCTGCTCCGGACTGGCCTTCGAGGTCAGCACGAAGGTGGCGCCAGGGACACTCGGGAAGGTGTACCCGGTGAAGTTGGCGCCGCCCGGACCGGTCAGTGGCGGTACGGCGTCGTACTGCTTGTCCCGCCCGTCCGCCGAACCGGTGTTGACGAACTGGCCCGGGTGCAGCACGGTCCCGGAACCGAGCACGACCGGGCCGGCGCGGTTGCCCAGCTGGGAGAACGCATCTCCGTTCTGGGTGAAGGCGCCCTTGTCGATCAGCCCCTCCTTGTACAGCGAGTTGATGTACCGCAGGCCCTCACGCCAGCCGTCCTTGTTGGCCTGGAGGTCGACCTTGCCGTTGTTCAGTACCAGCGTCGACGCGTTGTTGGTGCCCGCGCCCTGCGGGTCGTAGATGAAGGCGTTCATGAAGTACGGGATCAGGTTGTTGCCGACGGAGGCGCTGAGGGGGATCTCGTCGGCCTTGCCGTTGCCGTTCGGGTCCTGGGTCTTGAACGCCTCGAGCACTTTGCGCATGTCCTCGGTGGTCTTCGGCTGTTGCAGACCGAGCTTCTTCAGCCAGGCCGAGTTCATCCACAGCTTGCTCTGGTAGGAGCAGTGGAAGCAGTCCACCCACTGCGGCATACCGTAGATCTTGCCGTCCGGCGCGGTCGCCATCGCCTTCCACTCGGGCGTGGAGTCCATCGCCTTCTTGATGTTCGGCGCGTACTGGTCGATCAGCTGGTTCAGCGGTACGACGACGCCCTGGTTCGCCAGCTTGAGCAGGTCTGCCTGCGTGAACTGGTCGACCCACGGGATCAGCAGGTACAGATCCGGGTAGTCGCCGCTGGCCAGCGAGATCTGCCGCTTCTCCTTGGCCGGTCCGCCGTCGAAGGTCGTGGTCTGCCACTTGATGGTCAGATTGAACTTCTGCTGGACGAGCTTGGTGAAGTCGTTCGTGGCGAGGTTGATGTCGGCCGACTGGGGCGCGAACACGTTCAGGGTGACCGCGGGGTTGCCGGTGATCGTGGGCAGCGGTTTGCTGCTTGTGTCGCCGGAGCCGCCGCCGGAACAGGCCGCGAGGGCGAGGGCGAGGAGGCTGACACCGGCGACCGCCGCGCGCCTCCGCCTACTGAGCTTGACAGTCATGTTTTCCTCACAGACGTCGGAGGATCAGCCCTTCACGGCGCCGATCAGGATTCCCTTGGTGAAGTAGCGGGCGACGAACGGGTAGATCAGCAGCACCGGCACGCTCGCCACCACGATCAGCGAGTACTTGAGCAGGTCGGCGAGCTGCTGGCGCTGGATGACGACGGACGCGTCGACCGCGCCGCCGCCGGTCGTGTTCAGGATCAGGATGTTGCGCAGCACGAGCTGCAGCGGGAACAGATCCGGGTTCTTCAGGTAGATCAGCGCGTCGAAGTACGAGTTCCACTGCATGATCGCGTACATCAGCGCGACCACCGCGATCATTGGCTTGGCCAACGGGATGACCACCGACCAGAGGAATCGGAGGTCACCACAACCGTCCAGTTGCGCGGCTTCGACGAGCTCTTCCGGGATCGCGGTCCGGAAGTACGTCCGGGCGATGATGACCTGCCAGACGCCGATCGCCTGCGGGATGATCAGCGCCCACCGGGTGTCGAGCAGGCCGGCGGACTGGACCACCAGGTAGGTCGGGATCAGTCCGCCGGTGAAGAGCATGGTGAACAGGATCAGCGTCATCACGACGTTCCGGCCGACGAGCGTACGGCGCGACAACGGGTACGCGATCGCGACCGTCATCGTGACGCTGACGATGGTGCCGACGACGGTGTAGAAGAGCGAGTTGAGGTACCCCTGGATGATCTGTGGGTTTTCGAACACCGCGTGGTACCCACGAAGCGAGAACTCCACCGGCCAGAACAGCACCCGCCCCGACGACACCGCCTCGGGGCTGCTGAACGAACTCGCCAGGATGTACAGCAGCGGAAGCAGGACGACAAGGAGGAAGACGGCCAGCAACAGGTACACGCAGAGCAGGAAGATGCGGTCCGTCCGTGGCTCCCGGATCCGCCGTGCCCGCGCCGCCCGGCGCTCGAGCCGCTTGCCGTTTCGCGTACTGGTCTCGGTCAAGGCGGTCATGACCACAGTCCGTTCCCGGTGATCCGTTTGGCGATCAGGTTGACGATCAGCAGCAGGGCCAGATTGATCACCGAGTTGAACAGGCCCACCGCGGTCGCGCCGCTGAAGTCGGCGTTCAGCAGGCCGGTCTTGTAGACATAGGTCGCGATGATCTCGGACTCGCTCAGGTTGAGCGGGTTCTGCAGCAGGAACGCCTTCTCGAACCCGATCGCCATGATGTTGCCGACAGCAAGGACCAGGATGATCACCGCGGTCGGCATGATGCCCGGCAGGTCGACGTGCAGGATCCGGCGAATCCGGCTCGCCCCGTCGACCCGCGCCGCTTCGTGCAGCGCCGGATCGATGCCGGCCAGCGCCGCCAGGTAGATCACCGCCGAGTACCCGGTGGTCTGCCAGACGTCCGACCAGACGTAGATGTGCCGGAAGTAGTCCGGGTTGCCGAGGAAGTCGACCGCCGGTACGCCGAAGAACCCGAGGCCCTCGTTGACGATGCCGAGTCGCGGGGAGAGCACCAGAATCGTCATCGAGACGACCACGACGGTGGAGATGAAGTACGGCGCGTACGTCACCAGCTGCACGGTGCGCTTGAACAGGCCGTTGCGGACCTCGTTCAGCGCGAGCGCCAGGATGATCGCGATCGGGAAGCTCGCCGCCACGGTGTAGATCGAGAGCACGAAGGTGTTCTTCACCAGGGTCCAGAACACCGGGTTGTGGAAGAACAGGTCGAAGTTCTGCCAGCCGACCCACGGGCTTCCCCAGATGCCCTTGATCACGTTGTAGCTCTTGAACGCCAGCACCGCGTTCGACATCGGGATGTACTTGAAGACCACGAACCAGATCAGCGGCACGACCATCAGCAGGTACAGGGTCCAGTGCCGCCGCAGGCTGCGGCGCAGTCCTTCGATTCCAGGGCGTTCGCGGCGGCGGGTACGCCGTGGCGGCGTCGCACCGGCCGGCGGGCGGACCGTGGTCAGAGTTGCCATCAAGCCTCCTTCGTCGCGGCCGCGCTCAGCCGATGACCGATTCCCGCCGTCAGCCGGACGCGCACCCGGTCGGCGCCGTACCGGATCGTGCGTTCCTGGTCGTGATCGGCGGTCAGGACGGCCTCGATACCGTTCGGCGTCCAGGCGAGGTCGACGACGACACCGCCGCGTGCCCGCAGCCCGGTCACCCGCCCACTGCGCCAGTCGGCCGGCAACGCCGGGAGCAGCGCGATGTCATCGGTGTGGCTCTGCAGGAGCATCTCCGCGATACCGGCGGTGGCACCGAAGTTGCCGTCGATCTGGAACGGCGGGTGCGCGCAGAACAAATTCGGGTACACGCCCGCGCCACTTCCGGCGTACCCGACGGCCCGATCGTCGGCCGGCCGGAGGAACGCCCTGATCAGCCGATGTGCGCCGGTCGCGTCGTGAAGCCGTGCGCGCAAGCAGATCTTCCAGGCCAGCGACCAGCCCGTCGCCTCGTCACCGCGCAGGTCGAGCGTACGCCGCGCTGCCGCCGCCAGCTCCGGAGCACCTTCCGGCGTGATCGCGTCCCCGGGGTGTACGCCGACCAAATGCGACATGTGCCGGTGATGCGGGTCTTCTTCCGGCAGGTCCTCGGCCCACTCCTGCAGTTGGCCGCGTGTGCCGATCGACGGCTCCGGTATCCGCTTGCGTGCGGTCGCGAGCTCGGCGACGAGTGGATCAACGACGTCCAGCAAGGCGGCGGCCTGCTCCACGCGGTCGAACAGGTCCGAGATCAGCGCCAGGTCCATCGTCGACGACACCGTCACCGAGGCGGGACGTCCGTCCGCGGCGAGGTAGTCGTTCTCCGGTGAGGTCGACGGCGCCGTACCGAGACTGCCGTCGGGCAGCTCGACCAGCCAGTCGAGGCAGAACTCGGCCGCGCCGCGCAACGTACGCCACGCTTCGCCGAGGAAGGTGAGGTCGCGGGTGAAGTCGTAGTGATCCCACAGGTGCCGGGCGAGCCAGGCGCCGGCCATCGGCCAGTTCGACCAGCGCGGATCGCCCTCGACCGGGTTCGTCCAGCACCAGGCGTCGGCGTTGTGGTGCGCGGTCCAGCCACCGCATCCGTAGCGTTCGCGGGCGGTCCGGCGGCCTGCTTCAGCGAGGTGATCGATAAACCCGAGCAGTGGCTGATGGCACTCGGACAGGTTCGTCGTCTCGGCCGGCCAGTAGTTCATCTCGGTGTTGATGTTCACGGTGAAGTTCGAACTCCACGGCGGCCGCAGGATGTCGTTCCAGATGCCCTGCAGGTTCGTCGGCAAGCCACCCGGTCGCGAGCTCGCGATCATCAGGTAGCGGCCGTAGTTGTAGATCAGGGCCGCCAGTGCGGGGTCGTCGGCGCCGGCCGATTCGGCTACGCGTACGTCCGTGGGCTGCTGCGCTTCTTCAGGCAGCCCCACCAGTTCCAGCGACGAACGACGGAACAGCCGCCGGTGATCCGTCAGGTGATCGTCCAAGAGGTCCGCGAACTCCCGATCAAGGGCAGTCGTGACAGCATGATCCGCCTTGGCCAGGCATTCGGTGGCAGTACGGGTCGGGGTCGTCGATGGTCCGTCGTACCCGGTCGCGGTGGACAGCACCAGCACAATCTCGGTCGCGTCGTCCACGACCAGTTCAGCGTCAGTCGCGCGGACGGTGCCGTCGGTGCTCGTACGCAGCGCGATCGCCGCAGTCATCCCACGATCGGGGCCATCGGAGTACCGGATCGGCTCGGGCACGTCGCGATGCGGCGGCGCGACGTCCGCCGGCGCCTGGAGGAGCAGTCCAAGCCCGCCGTCGATCGCCTGCCCGCGCGACTGCAGTTGGGACGACAACCGGACGGTGAGAGCGAGCGCCGGCGCGGAGGCCGTCAGCCGCAGGACCAGCACATTGTCCGGCGCGCTGACGAACACCTCCTGCGCAATCCGCACGCCATCAAGCTCGTACTCCGTCGTCGCCACTGCCCTGTCAAGATCGAGCGCTCGCCGGTACGCCGCCACGTTCTTCGGCGCGGAACCGCCGACACGCGTCTCGAGCAGAAGATCGCCGAGTGGGAGGTACGCCTGCGAGTAACCGGAGTGGAAACCGCGGGCCAGTTCATGAGCGCGCCGGATGTCGCCGGCCCACAAGGCCTCCCGGACCACGTCTACGGCGTCCGCGCCGGTTGCCCCGAGCGGAGCCGACAACAGTCGCGCGGTCTCCGGACCACCCGACCACAGCGTTTCGTCGTTGAGTCCGATCCGATCGCTCCCGGTACCGCCGAAGCACATCGCGCCGATCCGGCCGTTGCCGAGTGGCAGCGCCGCCAGCCAGTTCGCGGCCGGCCGGTCGTACCACAGCCGCTGCCAGTCGAACCGGTCCGAGCTCCCCAGGTCGCTCATTGCGTAGACCTCCGTCACGAAAGACGAGGATTAATCCCACGAATTTCCGGGATCGTAGCGCCACCGTCGCGGCTGGTCCATACTGAAGGACAACGAATCGCGATAAAGATCCCATCTATTTCTGCCTGCCAGATTCTGATAGTGAGGCCGCCATGCCACGCATCACCTCGGTCCAGGTCGTCGACGTCCGGTTCCCGACGTCGCTGACGCAGGACGGCTCGGACGCGATGAACAAGGACGGTGACCACTCCGCGGCGTACGTCGTCCTGCACACCGACGACCCGGCGGTGACGGGTCACGGCTTCACCTTCACGATCGGGCGCGGCAACGACCTGTGCGTCGCGGCCGCGCGGCAGCGCGCCGAACCGCTGATCGGCCGGGACGTCGACGTGCTCAGCGGCGACCTCGGCGCGGTCTACCGGGAACTGCAGTCGGACAGCCAGTTGCGCTGGCTCGGCCCGGACAAGGGCGTCGTCCACCTGGCGCTGGCCGCGGTGATGAATGCCGTCTGGGACCTGGCGGCCAAGCGCGCCGGCGTACCGCTGTGGCGGCTGCTGGCGGAGATGTCGCCGGAGCAGTTGGTGGACGCCGCCGACTTTCGGTACCTGACCGATGCACTGACCCGGGAGCAGGCGATCACGTTGCTGGCCGGGCGAGAAAGTGGCCGCAAGCAACGGATACAGGAGCTCGAAGCAACGGGTTATCCCTGTTACACCACGTCGGCCGGCTGGCTCGGGTACTCGGACACCAAGCTACGCAGGCTGTGCGAGGAAGCCGTTGCCTCCGGCTACAAACACGTGAAACTCAAGGTCGGCGCGAATCTGGACGACGACATCCGCCGGTGCGGGATCGCGCGCGAGGTACTGGGACCGGATGGTCACCTGATGATCGACGCGAACCAGGTGTGGGACGTACCCGAGGCGATCGAGTGGGTGAAGGCGCTGGCCGAGTTCGGTCCGCTGTGGATCGAGGAACCGACCAGCCCCGACGACATTCTCGGCCACGCCGCGATCCGTAAAGCGGTCGCGCCGATCGGGGTCGCCTCCGGTGAACATGGCATGAACCGGGTGCTGTTCAAGCAGATGTTCCAGGCCGGCGCGCTCGACTACTGCCAGCTCGACGCGGCCCGGCTCGGCAGCGTCAACGAAGTCCTCGCCGTCTATCTGCTGGCCGCCTGGTTCGATGTCCCGGTCTGCCCGCACGCGGGCGGTGTCGGACTGTGCGAACTCGTCCAGCACCTCGCGATCTTCGACTACGTCGCGGTCTCGGGCTCGCTCGAAGGCCGGGTCACGGAGTACGTCGATCATCTGCACGAGCACTTCGTCGACCCGTGCGTGGTACGCAAAGGTGCGTACCTGTTGCCGACGGCACCGGGCTACAGCGCCGAGATGTACCGCGAATCGATCGAGACCTACAGCTTTCCAGACGGCAGCTACTGGGCCGCCCGACCAGAAACTGAGGACGTATGACCAACGTGCTGCACTGGACCACGCCCGACCTCGCCCTGACGTTCGTCCTTGACGACGGCCCGGTCCGGCTGACCGCTGTCCGCGCTGCTTCCCAGCCGGCTGGTGCCGAGCCCGACCCAAGCCAGCCGTTGGTCGAGGTAAGGGCGGTAGGACACGGTCACTCCAGCAACAGACAGGCCGGTACGGTCCTCGGTGGCCGGTTGCGCTACACCGGACATGAGGAGACCGGGAACACCCTGCGCATTGTCCAGGAGGACGAGGCCACCGGTCTGCGGATCACCAGCGTGTTCGAGGCGTTCGCCGGCGTACGCGCCTGGACCGAAGCGTCGATGATCGGCCCCGGTTCGCTGGAACTCACCAGCCTGTCGTCGCTCGTGGTCGGCCTTCCCTCCGTCGACGCGGACCTCTACTCCGCCGTCAACAGCTGGATGGCGGAGAACCGTTGGTCGAAGCGCGCGCTCCGGGACGTACTGGCCGACATCGTCCGCGACCCACATCACCACGTCGCCAACAGCCGGTACGCGGTGACGAGTACTAACTCATGGTCCACCGGAGAAGTGCTGCCCGTCGGCGTGCTGGTCGACCGGCGTACGCCGAACGCCCTCGGCTGGCAGATCGAGCACAACGGTCCATGGCACTACGAGTTCGGCGCGACCGCACGGGGTGGCTACCTGTTCCTCAGCGGACCGACCGACCTCGAACACCAGTGGAGCTTCGAACTCACAGCGGACAATTCGTTCACCACGGTGCCGGTGTCGCTGGTCGCCGGGACCGACGTGGACAGTGTGTTCGCCGCGCTCACCCGGCAGCGCCGGGCGATCCGGACCCGGCGGCCGATCGACGACCGGATGCCGGTGGTCTTCAACGACTACATGAACACCTTGCAAGGCGACCCGACGACCGAGAAGCTGCTGCCGCTGATCGACGCGGCCGCCGACGCCGGTGCGGACTACTTCTGCATCGATGCCGGCTGGTACGCCGAAGGCGACTGGTGGACCACCGTCGGCGCCTGGCAGCCGTCGGCCACCCGGTTCCCGAACGGACTCGCCGAGGTGATCCACCGGATCCACCGCCGCCGGATGGTGCCCGGACTGTGGCTGGAACCAGAGGTCATCGGCGTTCGCTCACCGATCGCCGCCGAACTCCCCGACGACGCGTTCCTGACCCGTCGCGGCCGGCGGATCGCCGAGAAGGGCCGCTATCTGCTCGATCTGCGCAACGCCGCGGCCCGCAAGCACCTGGACGCGACGATCGACCGGTTGGTCGACGAGTTCGGCATCGGTTTCTTCAAGTTCGACAACAACACCATGACCGGACCCGGAACCGACAAGGGCGGTACGTCGCTGGGTCAGGGTCTGCTGGAACACAACCGTGCGCTGCTGGACTGGCTGGACGCCATCCAGGCCCGCCATCCGGACCTGCTGATCGAGAACTGTGCGTCCGGCGCGATGCGGATGGACTACGCCATGCTCTCCCGGCTGCACCTGCAGTCCACCTCGGATCAAGAACATCCGTTGCTCTACGCCCCTATCGTCGCCGCCGCGCCCGCCGTAGTACTGCCGGAACAAGCCGGCCACTGGGCGTACCCGATCACCGGCACGAGCCGTGAGGAGTTCATCCTTGCGCTGGTCAACGGCATCCCGGGCCGTCTCTACCTGTCCGGTCATCTGAACAAGATGACGCCGGCCGAGCTCGAGCTCGTACGGTCCGCCCTGACCGCACATCGGGCCGTACTCGCCGAGCTGCCATCGCTCGTCCCCGCCTGGCCGCTGGGGCTACCAGGGTGGACCGACGAGTGGATCGCCCTCGCCCTCAACGGTCCGGGCGTCTCGTACCTCACTGTCTGGCACCGCGCTCCCGGCCCGTCCACGGTCACGCTCCCGATCCCGCGCGGCCGGATCGCACCGCACTTCCCCACCGGCCTCGACAACTGGACGTACGAGTGGAGCGACGACGGTCTGGTCGTCACTGCCAACACCGCCGAGCCCTCGGCCCGCGTCCTCCGGCTGGAATGATCCCGATGCTTCAGCGCCCCGGCTACAGTGCCGAGATGCACATCTTCAGGTTCTCGGAGGGCACTTTCCGGGTCTCGCGGGCGGCCGGGGAAGCACGGCCATGAGTCCCGGTAAGGCCGCGCCGGAGCCTCGTACCGCCGGCATCTCCCAGACCGATGTCGTCGTTCAGGGCATCCGGCAGCTGATCATCGACGGACGTCTTCAGCCCGGAGACCGGCTGCCGATCGAGCGGGATCTCGCCGCCGCCCTCGGGGTGTCCCGGAACCCGCTCCGCGAAGGCGTACGGGCGTTGTCGATCATGGGCGTCCTGGAGACCCGCCAGGGTGCCGGTACCTATGTCACCACCCTCGATCCGTCCATGCTGCTTGCCCCGATGGGATTCGTGGTCGATCTCCAGGACGTCAGTGGTACGCACCACCTGCACGCCGTCCGCCGCGTACTGGAGACCGAGGCCGCCGCGCTGGCGGCCCGCGACATCACGGCCGAGCGGCTGGCCGCGGCCGAGGAACTGCTCCGCCGGAACGAGGCCGAGCTCGCCCTGCCGGAACCGGATCACGAGACCGTGATCGAGAACGACATCGCCTTCCACCGGATCATCGCCGAGGCCGCGGGCAACCCCGTCCTGGCCGCCCTCATCCACGCCCTCGGCGGCCGCACGATGCGCGACCGGCTGCGCCGATCCATCGCCCAGCCCAGCGCCGACGGCACCGCACACCGCGAACACCTCTCCATCCTCGCCGCCCTCACGGCCCACGACCCCGACCGCGCCCGGACCCGCATGTCCGCCCACCTGTTCACCGTCGAGGACTACCTCCGCGACCGGCCGGCGGCCACCGACACCGAAGGTTGACCCAGCCCAGATGACCTCCACCGGACTGCCCGGTTACGCCGGCTACCTGTACGCCCATTTCAAGCGCGAATCGGCCGAGGGCGAGCAGATCTACTTCGCCCTGAGCGACGGCAACGACCCGCTGCGCTTCACCGACCTGAACAACGGCCGGCCCGTCCTGTCCTCGACTCTCGGCGAACGCGGCGTCCGCGACCCACACCTCGTCCGCTCCCCGGCCGGCGACCGGTTCTATCTGGTCGCCACCGACCTGCGCCTGTACACCAGCCTCGACTGGGACCGGCACCAGCGCTGGGGCAGCCGCTCGATCATGGTCTGGGAGTCGCCGGATCTGGTGAACTGGAGCGATGGGCGCCTCGTCGAGGTCGCACCACCCGAAGCCGGCAACACCTGGGCTCCGGAGGCGGTCTGGGATCCCGAGCAGGACGCGTACCTGGTGCACTGGTCGTCCACCTTGTACGACAACGCCGAACACGCCGGTGACAGCTACAACCGCATCATGTACGCAACCACCCGCGACTTCCGCGAGTTCTCCGAACCGCGGATCTGGATCGATCGCGGCTGGCAGACGATCGACGCCACCGTGATCGACCACGACGGCGTGTACTACCGCTTCCTGAAGGACGAACGCAGCCGCGACGGCACCGCGCCGTACGGCAAGTCGATCTTCTCCGAAACCTCGACCTCGCTGACGGCCGCCGACTGGCGGCCCCTGACCGAAGGCATCGGTCTCGGCGCGATCATCCGCGGCGAGGGCCCACTGGTGTACAAGTCGAACACCGAGAACAAGTGGTACCTCTGGATCGACGAGTTCACCCCGGACCGCCGCTACGTCCCCTTCGAAACCACCGACCTCGCCGGCGGCCAGTGGACCCCTTCCACCGACCACCAACTACCACCTGACCCCTGCCACGGCGTCGTACTCCCGGTAACCACCGAGGAGTACGACCGCCTCCGTTCGGCCTGGAGCTGACCGGACCTGACCTACCGCCGAGCTCGTGCGGCTTCGAGTAGGCGGGTGTGTTCGGCGTGGGCCGCTTGCCAGTGCGGTGAGGAGTCGACGCGCCGGACTGCCTTGCCGGCGAACACGAGGTAGCAGACACCGACCGCGATCAGACCGAGATCGATGTACGGCAGGTAGCTGAACGGAGCTTCCGGTGCAGGATAGACGCTCGACCAGAGCGAGTACCCGAGGACGACGCTCGCCAGCACGGCGATCACAACTCCGATCGTGCTTCGCAGGCGGACGAACCAGTACACGCTGAGCATCACGACCGCGAGGTACGAAGTCGTCAGCAACAGGGCGGCGGCAGCGGCGACGTACTCGAAGGCCAGGTACGCGGGGTGCCGCGCGAAGCCGATCGACAGGCCCAGAATCGCTGCCCCACAGAGACCGATCACCACCGGCGGAACACCCGAACTCGTGGATCGCCTGCCGAACAGTCCGTCCCGCCACATCGCGTTGAGGGTGCGAACCGCACCGGTGGAGGCCGCCGACACCGTCGACATGCCCGCGATCACCACGACCGAGGTCATCACGAACGCAGCCCAGGTGCCGAAGTGCCGCTCGCCGAGCGCGAAAAGCGGTGCGGGCGAGGCCGCGAGTTCCTCCAGACTGGGAAACCCGAGCGTGATGAACACGCACGCAAAGACGTAGAGCGCACCGCTGAGCAGCAGCGAGACCCACATGCTCACGGGCACGGTCCGTCGCGCCGAGTGCGTTTCCTCGCTCAGCGACGCGCCGGACTCGAAGCCACCGAACGAGCCGAGTGCGATCGCCATCCCGAGGAAGAGCTTGCCGCCATGGACACCGGACAGCGAGAAAGCCTCGCCCAGGTGGATCCCGTGGTCGCCTCCGGTGGCGAGCACGGTCACCCCGACCAGCAGCAACGCCGCGATGCCGAGGAATTCGACGACGACCTGGAAGCCGGTGGAGAACTCGGCACCGCGCCAGACGACGTACAAACAGATCGCCCAGATCACGATGGCCACCAGTGGCCAGCTGATCGACGGCAGATCGGCATACCCGAGGGCGACGTTGACGAAGTTGGCCTCGTTGGACAGGACGCTGCCGGCGAACCCCAGGTACGTGAGCAGGTAGATCCATCCGGTCAGGACGGCGAGCTTGGTGGTGCCGATGACGCCGGCGTAGAAGTACAGCGATCCGTCCGACGAAAAGTGCCGGGCCAAGGACGACAGGACGTACACGACCAAACCACCCGCGAGCAGGCCGAGCAGGAACGACGGCGCTCCGGCCGTACCGGTGACCGCGACGACCGTGGCCGGCAAGATCGCCGTGCCGGCCGACGGCCCGGACACGGACAGTGGCTGCGCGACACTACGGATCGCGCCGATGCCGCCACGGGTGGGCTTCGATTGCTGTTGCGTACTCGTAGCCATTGGGGATACCTCACTTGTTCCAGGAGATCGATGGTGGTCGGGCCGTACGCCAGTTGTCCAGCAAGGCCTTGGCTGCGATCGCAGGACTGATCTGGAAGGCGCAGTGACCGCCCGCCAATCGGGTCAGCACCGCCTGTGGGTGGTACGCGAGCAAGGACTCCGCGCACGGCGCGGCGAAGATCAGGTCGTCGACGGCGACGACCGCGGCCGTCGGGCAGGAGATGGTGCCGACACGATCCCGGTTGTCGTACGGCAGCATCGCGTCGATCAGGTGGACGAGATTGGCCGCGAGACCGGGCAGCCGCTCGACATCACGTACGGCTGCCGCGAACTCGGCCGGCTGCCCTTCCACGAACGTCGGTCCGAGGCCTACGTACGCGAGGAACCGCACCGCTTCGCGAATCTGGCCGGTGATGGCAAGGTCGCGGACCAGGCGCAGCACGAAGCGACCGTTCTCCCCCAGCCACGGCGCGGACGACAACAGTCCTAAGCTGTTCACCCGCCCCGGCGCGGACAGCGCTACCTCCTGCGCGACGAGCCCGCCCATCGACACCCCGACCAGGTCGAACGTGTCGATCCGAAGCGCATCGGCCACCGCGAGTACGTCATTGGCCAACTCCGGCACGGTCAGCGACGACGACGCGGCACTCGATTCGCCGCAACCGCGGCAACTGATGCGCACGAGCGCGCGCTCGCCGCTCAGCAACGGGACGAGCGGCTCCCACACCTCCGGCCCGTCGAGCAGTCCACCAACCAGAACCGCGGCCCGGCCGGCCAGGTCACCGTCGACCGCGACCTGCAGTGACACCCCGTCCTCGACTCCGACCAGTCGCGTTGTGCCTTGCACCATGGGCCGGCCCTCCTTTCTTGTCCGCGGTCAACCAGCCGCGCTAGGCGAACCTGATCTCGAACTCGCCGATCTCGTCAGCGCCCGAAACCAGGACCGATCCGGATGTCAGATATCGGCCACTCGCGGCCCCGACCCCAGCGGGCGTACCCGTGAAGATGAGGTCGCCAGGCAGCAGTTCGCAGGTCGCCGACAGGGATGCGACGAGCTCCGGCACGCTGAAGAACAGGTCGCTCGTACGGCCCTGCTGGCGGATCTCGCCGTCGACACCGCACCACAGTCCGATGTCATCGACGTTGCCAAAGGCATCCAATCCGACAGCGACCGGAGCGAGCGGCCCGTACCCGGCGAAGCTCTTGCCCAGGGAGAACTGTGGCGGCGTGTCCCGCAACTGCACTTCGCGGTCCGACAGGTCCTGCCCGACGGTCAGGGCCGCGACCGCGTCCCAGGCATCGGCGGGCTTGAGGTCACGACCGCCGGCGCCGATCACGACGACGAGTTCGACCTCCCAGTCGACCTTGGGCCCGGAGAGCCGGACGGTACTGCCGGGCGCCGTGATGCAGCTGGCGAACTTCGTGAACACCATCGGCGCGACCGGTGCCGCAAGCGCCATCTCAGCCGCATGCTCGCGGTAGTTGAGCCCGACGGCGAACACCTGCCGAGGCTCAGGTACGCACGCCGAGACCGCACCGGTGACGAGCGGAAGGTCAGCGCGCCGATCGCACTCCAGCCAGGCCTGACGCACCGTGTCCACCTGGCTGAGCGCGACGTTGACATCGACGAGTTCCGGGGCGCCGGTGAGTGCGGCCAGATCCACCCACTGGCCGTCGCGGTTCAGCGCTGCTCTGCCGTCGACGCACCCGAGCCGGAAACCCGCGCCGGTCTCACCGCTCATGATCGACCATCACGTGCTTGAGATGGGTCATCTCGGCGATGCTGTACAAGGACAGGTCCTTGCCGTACCCGGACGCGCGGACGCCGCCGTGTGGCATTTCAGGCGTCACCACATCGTGGCAGTTGACCCACACCGCACCCGCATCGATCCGCCCGGAAACATCGATCGCACGGCCGACGTTGCGCGTCCAGACCGAGGCGCCGAGGCCGTACGCGGTTCCGTTGGCCATGGCAACCATCGCGTCCTCGTCGTCGGCGCGCTGGATCGTGACGACCGGGCCGAACACCTCGCGCTGCACGATCTCGGAGTCCTGCGCCGGTCCCTCCACCAGGGTCGGCGTGACGAAGTAGCCGGGCCGATCGATGGCCGTCCCGCCGACTGTCACCTTGGCGCCGGCCGCGTCCGCGCGCTCGACGAAGCCGAGAACCCGGTCCCGCTGCTCCGCGCTGACCACCGGTCCCATGTCCGGTTCGTCGGCCGGGGCGCCGACCGTGATGCCGGCAACGCCCTCGCGAAGGCGCTCGGCGAGTTCGTCGTACACGTCAGGGTGCGCGATCACCCGGGACGCGGCCGTACAGTCCTGGCCGGAGTTGTAGAAACCACCCTTTCGGATACCTTCCGCGACCAGGTCGAGGTCGGCATCGCCGAACACCAGGACCGGGCTCTTGCCGCCGAGTTCGAGCACCGTGCGCTTGAGCGTGTCCGCGGCTGACCGGGCGACGATCCGGCCCGTACTGGTATCGCCGGTCAGGGTGACGAGCGCGATGTCCGGGTGCCGCACCATGCTCGCGCCGGTCGTCTCACCGTCACCCAGCACCACGTTGAGTACGCCGTCGCCGAGGACCTGGGCGGCGAGTTCAGCAACCCGGATCGTGGTCAGCGGGGTTTGCTCGGCCGGCTTCAGCACCAACGTGTTTCCGGCGGCAAGAGCAGCGGCAGTCTTGTACGCGAGCATGACCATCGGGTAGTTCCAGGGCGTGATGCCCGCGATGACGCCGAGGGGTTCGCGCCGGACGAACGAGGTCTTGCCCGGGACGTACTCACCCGCCGACAGCGACTCCAGCGCGCGGCCCGCGCCGGCGGCGAACCGGATCAAGTCGATCGCCCACGCGATCTCCTGGCGAGCGTGTGGCTCCGGCTTGCCGACATCGAGCGATTCGAGGCCGACGAGATTGTCCAGGTCCGCGGTGAGTACGTCGGCGAACTCGAGCAGCTTCGCGGCCCGGTAGGAATGCGCCGCACGGCCCCAGGTCTCGAAGGCGGTGCGTGAGCTGCGGACGGCCTGGTCGACCACCGCGGCGGAGGCGACCGGCAGGTCGAGGACGGTCTGGCCCGACGCGGGATCGGTGACCGCGATCGTGGCCACGGCGTCGTTGCCAGGCTTCCCGTCGATCCAATGGTTGGCGGCCGGCACAGTGGTCATGATTACTCCAGTGCGAATTGAGTCGAACGATTTGTTCGATAAGATGAACGGTGATGGGATGCCGTTGCTGACCGCAACGGAATCGGCGGGAGATCGGAAAGGTTGCGAAGGGTGACGCCTGTGTCAATCAGCTCGGTAGTGGGTTCGAACTTGCGGCGACTGCGGACCGAACGGAATCTGTCGGTGTCCCAGCTGGCCCGGCGGTCCGGGATCGCGAAGGCGACGCTGTCGAATCTGGAGGCCGGCGAGGGCAACCCGACCGTGCAGACGCTGACCAACCTGGCCGAAGCGCTCGGGGTGATCTTCGGCGACCTGCTGGAGGTCCGGACGCCGAGCCTGGTCCGGGCGGCCGACGCGCAGGTGATCGACGATCCAACCAGTTTCGGCCGCCGGTTGTTCCGCGCCGCGGGCGCCGCGGCCGACGTCTTCGACATCACCTTCCGGGACGGCAGCCGGCACCATTCCCAGTTCCACAGCCCGGGCGCGATGGAGCACACGTACGTGCTGTCCGGCCGCCTGGAGGTGGTGATCGGCGAGCAGACCGAGATCCTGGAGGCCGGTGACCTGATCCGCTACCCGCTGGAAGAAGGCGCCGAGCTGAAGGCGATAGGCGGCGACGCCCGGGTCATCCTGGTGATCGAATTCGCCCAGCCCGGCGAGTCGCCGTCGATCCGCCCGCTCCCGGTCTGACCCCACCGAGCGGTGACGCGGCCTGCCCGGTTCGTTCACGCGGCTCACCATCCCCCGATCCAGCCGCGGAACAGGCCGCGGGGCCGCGAGACCGGTGGCTCCCCGGTCGCGGTCAGGATGTCGAGGTCACAGCCTTCGTGCGCCTGCAGCACATGCTGGTCGAACAGCGCGGCCCAGCCACGCCGCGGCCCGGCGAAATCACGCAACTCACCCCGCCGGCGGGCGAGCTCGGCCTCGTCGACCAGCAGGTCGAGGCGCCGCCTGGCCACACTGAGTTCGATCTCGTCCCCGGTACGAACCAGCGCCAGCGGACCACCGACCGCCGCCTCAGGCGCAACGTGCAGGATCGCCGTACCGTAGGCGGTCCCGCTCATCCGCGCATCCGAGACGCGAACCATGTCCGTGACCCCCGCCGCCAGCAGACGCTTGGGAATCGGCAGCATGCCCCACTCCGGCATCCCCGGGCCACCACGCGGCCCGGCATTGCGCAGCACCAGGACCGTCGACGCATCGACCTCCAAGCCGGGGTCGTCGATGGTGTCCGCGAGTTCCTCGATCGACTCGAAGACCAGCGCCCGGCCACGATGCTCGAACAGCGCGGGGCTCGCCGCGCTCACCTTGAGGACAGCACCGTCCGGCGCCAGCGATCCATGCACGACCACGATCCCACCCGACTCCGACAACGGCTCGGCCGCCCGCCGGATCACCTGCCCGTCGGCCGGTCTCGCTGCTTCGAGTTCGGTACCGAGGGTCCGGCCGGTGACCGTCAACGCGTCGAGCTGCAGCCAGGATTTCAGCTCCGCAAGCACTGCGGGAACACCGCCGGCGCTGTGCAACCTGGACACCAGATGTGCGCCGGACGGGCGGACGTCCGCGATGAGCGGCACTTGCGCGGAGATTTCGTCGAATCTCTTCAACCGCAGCGGTACGCCGGCGCGCCGGGCGATCGCGAGCAGGTGCACGATCGCGTTGGTCGATCCACCCAGCGCCATCAGCAGCGCGATCGCGTTGTCGAACGCCGCGGGCGTCAGCAGGTCCCGGATCGTCGGACTTCCTTCGCGGGCCATCCTCACCGCCGCCCGGCCCGCGGCAGCAGCCGCGTTCGCCCGCCGTCCGTCCGTGGCCGGGATCAGCGCCGTTCCCGGCAGCGCCAGGCCCAGTGCCTCCATCAAGGCGGCCATCGTGGAAGCCGTACCCATCTCCGCGCAATGACCGACGGTCGACATGACGCAGGACTCGAGCGCATCCAGATCGGCCGCCGTCGAGCCGGCCCGAAGCTGGTCGACGAACTGCCACACCGCGTGCCCGCCGCCGAGTTCCTCGCCGTCCACCACCGGCGGCGTCGCCGGCCCGGCGCCGAAGCACAACGTCGGGAGATTCACGCTCGCGGCACCCATGACCTGCGCCGGTACGGTCTTGTCACAGCCGCCGAGCAGGACCACCGCGTCCATCGGGTACCCGCGGATCGACTCCTCGACATCCATCGCCATCAGGTTGCGGAACATCATCGCGGTCGGCTTGATCAGGTTCTCGCTCAAGGAGATCGTCGGGAACTCGAAGGCGACTCCACCCGCCTCCTGAACCCCACGTTTGACGTGCTCGACCAGTTGTTTCAGGCCTGCGTTGCAGGGGTTGTAGTCGGACCACGAATTGGCGATCCCGATCACCGGGCGACCGTCCAGCTCCTCCCTGCCGAGGCCGACCGGAGTCAACGTCGACCGGTGGATGAACCCCGGCAGGTCACGCGGCGCGAACCACTCGGCGCTGCGCAACGGGCACGCGGCACGGTCCGCGTCGTCGCAGGTCATTGCGACTTCCGTTTGGTGAAGGTACGGACGGCCGGGCGCAACGTACGCGAACTCGCCAATCGCGTCATCAGCCGGCGGCCGGCGGCGCCCTGCGTGGCGGCAGCCAAGTACATCCGGCTGCGCTCCGCCAGCGATGCACCACTGCGTACGGCCCACGGACGTGGCGTCGGCAACTCGAGGTCGGTGAGCACCGCCATCGCCCCGTTGTAACCAGGCGCACCCATGACGCCGCCACCGGGATGCGTGCCCGAGCCACACAAGTACAGGCCTTCGACCGGCGTCCGGTACCGGCTGCGGCCGGCGAGGATCTGATCCGGCGTCATCGCACCGTGGTAGATGTTCCCGCCAGGCAAGCCGTACTCACGCGCAAGGTCCTGTGGTGTCAGGCTGCCGACGTCGAGTACGTGGTCGCTGAAGCCCGGCGCGAAGTCCTCCAGCCGCCGCAGGGCAAGGCGTTCCAGCTCGCCGCGGGCGTCGTCCCAGCTCCGGCCCGCCAGCTCGATCGGCAGTTGCTGGACACCGGTCGTGATCAAGTACCGCTTGCCGTCGCGGAGCTGCGGATCGCGGACGCCCTCGATGACGACCTCGATCGGCGGCGCATCCGGCAACCGTCCCTCGGCCTGCGCATGGCCCGCGGCCTCCAGTACCTCGAGGTCCGGACCGAGGAAGGTGTGCGCCGAATGCAGAGCGTGCTCGCGGTCGGTTCGGTACTGCGGAAGGGCATCCGCGGCGAAGTACACCCGAGCCATCGACCCCCGATGATCGATCTCGCCGAACGTCTGCTCCGCGTGCTCATCGGGGAGCAGCGCGGTCATCGTGGTCGTCGGGTCCAGGTTCGAGATCACCACCCGCGCCGTGAACTCGCGGCCTTCCGCGGTGACCACACCGGTCACCCGCCCGTCGTCGACCATGATCCGGGCCACCCGCTGATCGGTCAGCACGGTCGCACCGTGCGCCTGGGCACTCGCCGCGAGCGCGTCCGCGATCGCACCCATCCCGCCGCGCGCCCAGCCCCATTGCCCGAAGTGCCCCTCGAACTCCCCGACCGAGTGATGCGCGAACACGTACGCCGATCCAGGCGTGGACGGCCCGCCGAAGAACGAGACCAGGCCGGGGTACGCGAAGTGCCCGCGCAGCAGTGGATCGGTGAAGTAGTGCTCGACCACGTCGCGTACGTTGCCGGTGACGAACCGATCGAAGAGCGCACCGGCGCCCACCCGATCGAAACGATCGGCGAGCTCGTCCATCGTGATCGGCGGCGCGAGCAGCAACGGGGTCAGCAGATCGCCGACGACCTGCATGTCCATTCCCAGGGACATGAATCCTTCGGCCTCCGCGGCTCCGAAGCGTTCCCGGGTCTCCCGCAACGTTTCGTCGACCTCGGACCACATCACGTAGTCGCGGCCGCCGTCCTCGATGGTCCAGGTCATCGCGTCGCCACCGTGGTACAGCTCGAGCCCGTACTTCTTCAGCTCCAGATCGTTGATCACCTCCGGGCGCAGCAGGCCGACGGTGAACGCGCAGCTGGAGCCACGCAGCGCGGGCAGGATCTCTTCGGTGGCCGAGGCGCCGCCGACCAGGCCGCGAGCCTCGAGAACGGTCACCCCCAGCCCGGCACGGGCGAGGTAGCCGGCCGCGGCCAGGCCGTTGTGGCCGGCGCCGATGACGAGGACATCGTTGTTTGTCATCCTGGATCGCTTTCGTGAGAGCTGGATCAGTCGAGGGTGCGCAGTACGCCGGCGGCCGATTCCAAGGCCTCGTCGATGAGCGAGTCGTCGTGAACGGCAGAGAGCATCCAGGTACCGCGCGGCTGGATGTGGACGCCCGCCACCATCAGCCGCTCGGCGAACCGGGCGGCGCGGCCGGCGTCGGCGCGGGCCAGATCGGCGTACGAGCGCGCGGCCGGCCCGGTTTCGAAGGAGGTCCAGAGCATGCCGCCGACCTGCCGGACGCGGAGCTCGGGTGTGTACTGGCGACCCAGCTCGCGCAGGCCCTCCGCGAGCCGGGCGGCGGCGTGTTCGAGGCGGTCGTAGAAACCGTCGGCCCGGTACGCGTCGAGCGCGGCGTTCGCGGCGGCCAGCGACGGGGCATGACCGTTGAAGGTGCCGAGATGAGTCACGGCACCGGAGTCGACGAGGCCGAGGATGTCGCGCCGCCCGGCGACCGCGCTGACCGGGAAACCGGCCGCCAAAGCCTTCGCGAGCACGACCAGATCCGCTTGCTGCCCGAACCGTTCCTGCGCGCCGCCATAGGCGATCCGGAAGCCGGTGACGACTTCGTCGAAGATCACCAGGGCGCCGGCCGCACGCGTACGCGTCATCACCGCGTCCAGGAAGCCGGGCTCGGGTTCGAGCAGGCCGACCTGCGGTACGGGTTCGAAGATCACGCCCGCGACCCGGCTCCCGTGCGCGGCGATGAATCGCTCGAACATCTCGGTGTCGTTCCAGCGCAGAACTGCCACTGGTGCGTCGGCCACAACGCCGGCTGTGGAAGGCTGCGCGGCGAGCGAATCACCCGCCTGCTCGGCCGGTGGCCGGCCTGGGGTGTTGAAAGCGACACCGTCGAGCCAGCCGTGGTAGTGCCCCTCGAACTTCACCAGCAGGTCGCGTCCGGTGAAGGCCCGCGCGAGGCGAACCGCGGCGGCGACCGCCTCGCTGCCCGTGGAGGAGAAGCACACCGACTCGGCGAACGGGATCGCTTCAGCCACGGCTTCGGCGACCGCGGCTTCGAGGCGGTGCTGGCCGCCTGAAAGCACGCTTTCGTTGAGCTGCCGGGTGACCGCGTCGAGGACGGTCCGCGGGCTGTGGCCGAGCAGGAGCGGGCCGTAGCCGAGGACGAAGTCGAGGTAGCGGTTGCCGTCGACGTCCCACAGCTCGGCGCCGGAACCCCGCTCGAAGACCGTGGGCACCGGCCGGGTCGCCAGCCGCACCGAACTGGTGACGCCGGCCGGCAGGTGGACCCGAGCCCGCTCCAGTTGCTCGGTGCTCTGGCCGAATCGGCCGGCCAGCCTCAGTTCGTTCATCGGTCCCTCGTCTTCTGTTCGTTTAACCGCCCGAAACGTTCACTAAATTAGACACCGCGGATGTGCTCGTCAAGCCTTTGCGCGAATCGATCGGTTGACCCGGGAGGAACAGCCGCGACTACGCGGGCAGCCAGGTCACCGGCAGCGTGGTGAGGCCGCGAAAGACCCAGCCCTGCCACTGCTCGGTGCGCCGCGGATCCGTACCGAGTCCGCGCAGCCGCCGGTAGAGCAGCGGTCCGGCGACTTCCCCGATCGAGATCCGGGCCGCCCAATGACCCGCACACAAATGCGTACCGGCCCCGAAGCCGAGATGCGGCTTCTTCGGCCTGGACAGATCGAACTCGTCCGCGCGATCGAACACGGCCGGATCCCGATTGGCCGCGCCAACGACCACCCCGACCTCAGCGCCCGCCGGAAGCCGGACGCCGTCGAGTACGACCTCGCGGGTCGTCTGGCGTGGATACATCCCGATCGGGGACAACCACCGGACCGCCTCGTCAAAAGTTGCCGACCACAACGATGGGTTCGCCAGCAGGTGATCGCGCTGCCGCTGGTGCCGGCTCAGCGCCCAGACGAGGTTCGTGACCATGTGCTGTGGTTCGTTCAGTCCGCCGGAGATCGTGAGCTTCACGTTGGCGCGGACGGACTCCTCGGGCTGATCGCCGTTGACCAGCGCCGAGGTCATCGACCCGTCGGGCGTACGGCGATAGTGCGGAATCAGCTCGTCCAGCAGGACGTCGACCTCGGACCGCGCCGCAGCACAGCGTGCCCAGAGCTCCGGATCGTCGTTCAGGTTGGCGAATCCGGCGATGAACGCATGCGACCAACGCGTCAGGTCGGCGGGGGATGCACCCCGCAAACCGAGCATGTCGATCAGGTTCCGCGCGGCGAACGGTGCGGCGAAGTCACGATTCAGGTCGGCGTCGTCCGGCCCGCGTTCGACCAGCCCGGCAAGGCAGGTCTCCGCGTTCCGCTCGAACAACGGAAGCCAGTTCGTCTTGATGCTCCGCGGCCGCAGGCAGCTGTTCACGGCCGTCCGCTCGGACGCGTGCTCGGGGTCGTCCTTACGCAGCATCGGCTGCGCTCCAAGCGCCCGGGCCATCAGTGCGGAGCTGCCCCGTACGCTCGCCGAGAACGTTTCCTGATCCGCCTCGATGGCCGAGCAGGCCGCGAAGGACACCGCGAGGTACCGGTTCAGCGCGGGCACCCACACCACCGGACCAAGTTCGCGCAGGCGGCGGTAGGTGTCGTACGGATCGCGGAGCATCGCCGCCACGTCGACCCAGTCAGCTGTCGCGGCGGGCCTGGCGGGCATGGACGTCTGGTCAACGGACATGATCAACTCCTGAGGTTCTGGGCGTACTGCTTGAGGCTGAAGCCGTCTTGCGAAGCGCGCGCGAGCGACGGCGCCGTACCAGCGGCGAGCAGCCGGCGGGCGGCGACGTGGTCACCCGGGCTGTTCAGTGACTCGACGGCGATGAGGCGGTCGTCGCGAAAACACAGCACCGAGAACCGATCCGGATCCCCGGTGACGACTGTGCGGGTCGCCGCGCCGGACAACCCGGCGACCTGGAGCCGCAGAGCGCCTTGGTTGCTCCAGAACAGCGGCAGCTCCGCGTACGCGTCGTCGCTTCCGAGGATCGCGGCGGCGATGTGGCGGCCGTGGTCGGTGGCGTTCTGCACCGATTCCAGCCGGAGCTGTTCCCCGGACGCCGGATCGCGGAATCGCGCGCAGTCGCCGGCAGCGTAGATCGCGGGATCGGGCGTACGCAACCGCTCGTCGACCAAGACGCCGTTGTCGACCGGCAGACCTGCGGCTCGCGCCAGCTCATCCCGCGGCGCCACACCGATCCCGACCAGCACCAGATCGGCCGCGTACGAGGTGCCACTCGACCCGACCACCGCTGTGACCTCACCCGCCGGTGTTCCGGTCATGCTCGTGACCGTCTCGTTGCAGCGAAGGTCTGTACCCATACTCAGGTGGGCCGCAACGAGGTGCCGCGCCATCGCGGGAGTCAGCGCGCGGGCCAGCGGCAGGTCGCCTGCCTCCAGCACCGTGACCGCGAGACCACGGCCGCGCACGGCGGCGGCGAACTCCAGGCCCACGAACCCACCGCCGACAATGACCACCGAGTGGGCTCGCGGGAGAAGCTCGCGGAGCGTACGCGCGTCGCGGAGCGTGCGGAGCTGATGGACGCCGCGCAGGTCCGCCCCCGGTACATCGAGCGGACGGCAGCGAGCACCGGTGGCGAGCACGAGCGTGGAATAGCCGAGCACGCCGCCGTCTTGGAGCACAACCTTCCTGGCCCCGCGGTCGATCTCGCGGATCGCAGTGCCGTCCCGCAGCACGATGTTGCTGTCGGCAAAGAATTTCCCGGCACGCAGCGGCAGCGGGGCGCCGAGCTTGGCGACGAAGTCCTTCGACAGCGGCGGCCGCTGGTACGGGTGGTCACCGTCGTTGTCGACCAAGGTGATCGCCCCGGCGAAACCACCGGCGCGCAAACTCGCCGCGACCTCTACGCCGGCATGTCCCGCTCCGGCGACGACGACCCGCTCCGCGTACCTGGCAGCTTGACTCGTCATACCTGCCGCTCCGGAACATCCACCTCGATCGCGTCGAGGTCCGGCCCGAGGATCAGCTGGCAAGCAAGCCGGCTGCGTGCCGGGTCGCGCGGCGAGACGGTGCAATCGAGCATCTCGTCCTCGTCGTCACCGATCGCGGGCAGCGCGTCGAGGTACTGCTCGCGGACGTAGACGTGGCAGGTCGCGCACATCGCCTGCCCGCCGCACTCGCCGACGATGCCCGCGACACCCTTGGTCACGGCGGCGCGCATCAGACTGACGTCCGCCTCGACTTCCACCACCTCGGCCGACGTATCGCCGTAATGAAATGTGGCCTTCTGCACCTGCCGCTCCTTGCTCTCGCGCTTCGGCGACCTGCTGGAGCACCATCGTCAGTACCGGGACCTACTCAGGTAAAGCAGCAGTTCTCGGCGAATGTCTTGAGGAAAACTCATGAAGCGCGTACCGTCGCGGCGGTGGGCGACGGCATCGAGAAATTCAGTCTCCGGCAGCTGCGCTACTTCGTGACGGTCGCGGAGGCGGGCACCATGGCCGCTGCGGCCGAACGTCACCACATCTCCCAGTCGGCGATCTCGCTGGCCGTGGCGCAGCTCGAACGCGGCCTCGGCGTACAACTGCTGCTGCGACGCAAGTCGCGGGGCATCGCGCTCACCGACGCCGGCCGGCGACTGTTGCCCGAGGCCCGTACTTTGCTGGCGCATGCCGGCGAGGTGCAGTCGACCGCTCAGAGCATCAGCCAGAGCGTCAGCGGCGAGCTGACCGTGGGATGTTTCCCGACCATCACGCCGTTCGTGATGCCGGACATTCTGCGACGGTTCCCACAGCTCCATCCGGAGGTGGTGCTGCAACTCGCCGAGGGGTCGGTGAGCGAGCTGACCGATCGCTTGCTGGAAGGGACCTGCGAGGTCGCGTTGATGTACGACCTCGGCGTCGGCGCGGACATCGCGAAGACCTTGCTGTACCGCGTCCGGCCGTACGTTCTGCTGGCCGAGGATCATCCGCTCGCCGACGACCGGCCGATCCGGCTCGCCGACCTGCACGGCGAGCCGATGGTGATGCTCGACATGCGACCGAGCGCGGACATGTTCCGCTCGGTGCTGGCATCGGGCGGGGTCGAGCCGGACGCACGGTTCGTGTCGGCCAGCTTCGAGTCGGTTCGCTCACTGGTTGCCAGTGGGGTTGGGTATTCGTTGCTGTTGCAGCGTCCGGCTCCCGCGTTCACGTACTCGGGTCCGGGGCTGGTGTACCGGGAGATCGCGGACGATGTGCTCGAGGTTGACGTGATCCTCGCGCACGCCCGGGACGCGCGGCCGACTCGTCGCGCCCGGGCGTTCAGCAAGTACTGCGTCGACACGTACGCGACGGGTTAGAGGTGCTTCCGGGGTGCTTCAGGCGGAGGCGCCCAGGGCGCGGCGGGCGGCGGCGGTGAGTGCGGTGAGGTCGCCGGCGACAACAACCGCGGCGACATGACCATCGGGCCGAATCAACCAGACTTCACCAGGTTTCGCATCCAGAGCACGCGCGATCACCCCATCCCTGTCCACGTCCTCCAGCCGCAACACCACACTCGGCGCCGCGGTTGCCGCTGACAGCGTCCGCGCGATCTCAGTCGTGCCCGCGCCGACCACCAGCGCGAGCAGCCCGTCGCGTACGAGCTGCCGCAACCGGCGTACGTCCGCTCGCCCCTCGACGCGAACCGGCGCGTCCGGAACAAGCACGCCAGGCACCACCCCCGGACTCTCACCCCGCGGCGGCCGCCCACCGAACACCCGCTCCGGATCATTGGTCGTCAACGCGGAATCCACGTACCAGAACGGCTCCGCGAATCTCCCACTGTCCACCCGCCCACGCGCCTCGGCATTACTGACCGCCGCATCAAGAATGCTTCGCCGCAGCTCCTGCTCAGCACGGTTCTGAGGTACGAGAAACCGCATCGTCCGGCTCGCGACCTCCAGGTTCTCCGCAGCCGCCGCACCTCGCTCACTGCCGTAACTGTCCAGCAACGCGTCCTGCGCCCAGCCCTTCAGGACGAACGCCAGCTTCCAAGCCGCGTTCTCCGCATCGGCCACCCCGGAATTGAGTCCCCGCGCACCGAACGGCGCCACCAAATGCGCGAAGTCACCCGCAAGCAGTACCCGGCCGACCCGCATCCGATCCACCTTCCGCGCATGGAACCGGTAAACCGACTTCCACACAATCTCGTAGGGCCGATCACCGATCACCTGCCGGATCCGGGTCTCCAGCCCACCCCGCGCAATCTCCGCCTCCAGGTCGAATCCGGCCGGGACCTGCCAATCGATCCGGTACGTCGAATCCGGACATGGATGGATCAGCACCTGCCGCCCCGGGTTCCACGCCGGATCGAAATAGAACCTTCGCTCGGACTCCCAGCCCGGGAGCTCCGCGCGGATGTCACAGATCAGGAAGCGATCGTCGAACGTCTGCCCGTCGAAGGTGACGCCGAGCAGCTCGCGAAGATCGTTGCCCTGAGCACCAGCGGCCACCACCACGTACGGAACACTGATCCGTCGCGCACCGGCGGAGGTGTCGCACCGCAGCTCGACCTGATCAGCGTCCTGCTGAAGATCGACGACGTCGTGGTCCCAGCGGACGTCGATCAGCGGCTGCGCGGCGATCAGCTCGTCGAGCACTTCCTCGGTGTGGCACTGCGACACGTTGACGAAAGCGGGCAACGGTGAATGGCCGCGGTCGACGAAGGACCAATGGAACAGCTCGCGGTCGCGATAATAGGTGCGGGCCGTGGTCCAGGTGAGGCCGTCCTGGGCGATCCGGTCCGCGCCCAGGCTCGACCAGATGTCGAGGACGTCCCGCTGCTGGCAGATGGCTTTCGAGCCGACCGCCGATCGGTGCGGACGCTTGTCGAGGACGGTCACCGGGATTCCCCAGCGGGCCAGCAACAAGGCAGTGGTCTGACCGACCGGTCCGTTGCCGACGACCGCGACCCCCGGCCCAGCCGCGGGGCTCATCCTTGGAGCTCGTCCCAGACCTGGCGGTCGCGTTCGGCAGTCCAGATCCGCGGCCAGGAGATGCCGTTCAGCTCGTCCCACAGCCGGGCCACGTCGAACGGCAGGCAGTGCTCGAAGATCGGCCACGCCCCGTACGCGGGAGCGAGCGCCGCATGCGTCAGCTCGAACGCTTCCTTCAGCGAACCGCCCCGAGCGTGCACCTCGCCGGCCTTCGCACGCATCACCAGCAGGAACTCGCGGGTCTGCTCGATCGCCGCCTCGACCGCGGCCCGCCCGCGCGGAACCGCGCCCCGGCCACCGACCAGTACGTCGGCCCCGAACGCCTTGACCCGGTCCAGCGTTGTGGTGGACCAGTCGGCATGGAACGCATCGCCGGTGTAGAGCGCGGCCTGCGCCTCGACCAGGTCACCGGCGAAGAGCACCCGCTCTCCCGGCAACCACGCGACGATGTCGCCGGCGGTGTGCCCGCGACCGCAGTACTGGAGGACGAGCTCGCCCCGGTCACCGCCCAGGTCGATGGTCAGCGAATCGCCGAAGGTGAGATCCGGCCAGGTCAGACCGGGCACCGAGCCGGGATCGCGGAACAGCCGGGGCATCCGGCCGAGCTCGCTCGCCCAGTCCTGCTGACCACGCTCGGCGATCAGGGCGCGGGTGTTGTCGTGCGCGATGATCGTTTCGGCCCCGAACGCCGACGCGCCGAGCACGCGGACGGCGTGGTAGTGCGAGAGCACGAGGTACTTCACCGGCTTGTCGGTGTGCTCGCGGAGCTTGGTCAGCCAGTCCTGTGCCGCGACCGGAGTGGCGCGCGCCTCGAACGCGACCACGAAGTCCTCGCCCTCGATGGCGCCGACGTTCGGGTCGCCCTCGCTGGTCAGCGCGTACACGCCGTCGGCCAGGATCTCCAGCGTCTCCACCTTCGCGGCGACATCGGCCGAGGAGGCGAACGGTTTGGTTGCCATCAGGGTCCTTTCGTCCCGGCGG
Source organism: Kribbella hippodromi (assembly GCF_039531045.1). NCBI lineage: Bacteria > Bacillati > Actinomycetota > Actinomycetes > Propionibacteriales > Kribbellaceae > Kribbella > Kribbella hippodromi. The sequence continues at coordinate 238,693 of NZ_BAAAPH010000004.1, forward strand.
CCCGACTACGCGCCGCTCCTTGGCGCTCACTGTGACAGTGGGCCGCTTATCCGGAAAGGACAAGAAGTTGAGAACCTTGATAAGTTGAGGCTATGAAGCCGGTTCGGTTCTCGCTACGGCAGCTCGAGCATTTCGTCGCGATCGCCGAGGCCGGGACGCTGAGTGCCGCGGCCGAGCGGTTGCGCGTCTCGCAGCCCGGCCTGTCGCAATCCCTGACCGAGCTCGAACGGGCTCTCGGCGCGCGGCTCGCCGTCCGCAGGAAGGCGCACGGCGTCACGCTCACCCCGTCCGGGCGTCAAGTGCTCGGCGAAGCGCGAACGTTGCTCCGCCGGGCCGAGGACCTGGTCAGCATCGCGGCCGGTGGGCAGGACCTCGTCGGCACGCTGACGGTCGGTTGCTACGTCACGCTCGCGCCCACGGCCCTTCCCGCGCTGCTGGAGGAATTCAGCGACCTGCACCCCGGCGTCCACGTCGACTTCGCCGAGGACACCCAAGACGTGCTGCAGCGCCGGCTGATGAACGGCGAACTAGACCTCGCGATCCTTTACGACATGGAGATCGAGCCCGAGCTGGAGCGCGCGGTGATCGACATCCGGCGGCCGTACGTCCTGCTGCCCGCCGGCCACCGGCTCGCGGACGCGCCCACGGTCGCGCTGTCCGGCCTCGCCGAGGAACCACAGGTGCTGCTCGACGCGCCACCGAGCTCGCAGAACACGCTGGCGATCTTCAAACGGTTCGGAATCACGCCGGTGATCAAGTACCGCCCGACGTCGTTCGAGCTCACCCGGGCGCTGGTCGGCAGCGGAATGGGGTACGCCCTGCTGGTGCAGCGCCCGGCGAACGATCGCACGTACGACGGAAGCAAGGTAGTGATCAAGGAGATCGCGGAACCCGTCGACGACGCCCACGTCCTCCTCGCCTGGTCCCCCGCCACCGGCTTGAACCGCCGGGCCGAAGCATTTCTGGCCATGTGCACGGACCGCCACGCGGCACGAACCACCGGCCCGGCCGGCACAAATCAGTAGCCCTGAGCAACCAACCTCAGTTCCTGGTGGGGTATGCGGCGTCTACCTCGACTTCGACCAGCCAGCCGGGGACCGGGAGGTTTTCGATTTCGAGGGCGAAGCGGGATGGGCGGGACTTGTTGACGACGAACGGTTTGGTGGGTGGGGCGGTGCCGAGTGGGACCGGGACGTACCGGCCGGTGGTGAGGTCGGTGTTGGCGAAGTACTGGCGGTACGCGCGGTTCCAGCCGGCGAAATCGGCGACGGTCGCGCCGGACGGGTTCTGCAGGAAAACCCGCATCGTGTACACATCGGCGTACGACAGCCCTGCCGCAGCGAGGTTTTCACCGATCCGCCGGAGCACGTTGATCCCCTGCACTTCGGTCAACGTGACGCCCGCGGGCAGGGTGCCGCCCGGGAAGATCACGGTGTCGACGTACGAGGCCTCCGACCCGGCCGGTGCGCCTGTGTTCAGTGCCGACGGACCGATCCCACTGGTCTTGTAGACAGCTGTGTTGGCACCGATCCCGACACCGCTCGCGATCATCGGGTTCGCCTGGCCGGCCGGAAGTGCGGGGACGACCGTACCCGGTTTCGGCGGCCGCGGTTTGTCCCACCACCCAGATGCTGTCCCGGCGCCCGCGGTGAACGAAACGACCAGGGCAACGACCCCTGCGATCATGCGCGTCCTCATCGGCCCGCCGCCACTCGGCTGTGCAGTGCGGTCACGGTTGCCCGCGCCGACGTCATCGCCCCGTGCTGCCAGGCGATCGCATGTGATAGATGATCACCAGCGAAGTAGATGTTGCCGGTGGCATCGAGCAGCCGCGCGTAGATACCGTCGGTCTGGGAAGGCCAGCTGACCCAGGACGCCTCGGAGTACCGGGTGGCCATCCAGTTCACCGAGAACGCCGCCCGGACGTCCTTGGTGTAGACGTCCCCGTGGATCTTCGCGCCCTGCGTCAAGGCGCGTTCGAGCCGGGCGGACGGTTTCAGGGCGCCGTACGTGTTCGCGTTCGCACCGGTGTTGTAATAGCCGATCACCGTTCCGCGGTCGCCATGGAAGTTGTACGACGGATACCAGGTATTGACCGTGTCGAGGGTGCTGTTGGTGATCCCGCCGTAGATCCGGTGGTCCTCCTCCCACCAGCGCCGGTCGTACTCGATCCCGATCTTGCCCGCGTTCGTCGGCCGGGCGTACCGGAGCGCCTCGACGATCGGGGCCGGCAGGTTGGACGGAACCTTCGCGGCCAGGTGCGGCGGCAGCGTACAGATCGCGTAGTCCGCGGTGATCGCCCGCGTCCGGGCACCGCTCCGGTAGCTGATCTCGACGCCCGCGGACGTGTTCCGCAGGCCGGTCACCTCCGCGCCGTACCGGATCTTGTCCTTGCCGATCGCCTTCTCGAACGCGTACGGGATCCGGTCCATCCCGCCGACCGGCTGGAACATCATCATCGCCTGATCCCAGCCGAACTCGAACGAGAAGTAGTTGCCGACACCGCTGGCGAAGACATCGCTCAACGCGTACGGTGCGGCTGTCGTACCGCCCTCCAGGCCCGCGCCCGGATCGATCGTGTACCCGCGGCGGCCGTCGGTTCCGGTGTACGCGAAGCCGGACGCCTTGTTCCCGATCGAGCCGAAGCCGCTCAGGAATCCGATCAGCGCCTGCTTGTCGGTCTCGGTCAGCCGTGCGTCGAGCGCGCCCTGGTCGGTCGCGGTCGCGAGCAGTTCGGCGACGTACCCGTAGACGTCCGCCTTGGCGGTGCGGTGCCGGATCGCCTTGTTCGAAAGGGCTGTGCTGCCTTCGCGATAGAGGTACGCGTCCGCGTTCTGGTTCACGAACGGTTCGATCGCGACGCCGAGTTCACGGCAGTAGTCCAACGTCACGTGGTGCTGCGGCAGCCGCCCCGGTCCGGCGTTCATGTACTGGCCGGGCGAGAACGTCGCGCGCTGGGTGTTCCCGGCCAGATCGGTCTCGACGGTGCCACCGCGGACCGTCCAGTTCCGGCCGCCGGGGCGATTCCGCGCCTCGAGGAGCGTGACCCGGTAGCCGGCTTTGAGCAGTTCGTACGCCGAGGTCAGTCCGGCGATCCCGGCACCGAGGACGACGATGTGCTTGTTCCGGCCGTTGCGTTCGGCCGGCGTCGGGGCGGCGTACGCGGGCGTCTCGGCGCTGCCGGCAAGACCGAGCGCCGACATCGTGGAGTACAAGACCCCGGCCCCACCGGTGATCCCGACCTGCTGCAGAAACTGACGTCTGGTCTGCGCCATGCCATCTCCTCACTGGGCAACAGATTGCTGACCAGAAAGGTAAGGACATGATGTTTTCGGTGCGTGTCGGAACCATGACGTCTCGGCACGCGTACCGACAGGTATGTTACGGGTTGACGAACATTACCGGAGATTGCGCCGGCGGAGGGCGACCAGCCCGGAACCCGCGAGCAGCAAGGCGATCGCGACCATCGACAGCACCGGAGCGGCGCTGAACCCGGCCACCGGCAGGCCAGGAGTTTGCGCGTATGGCGAGATCTTCAGAATCGACGTCGACACACCGGCAAGCTCGACCGCGAACTCGAGGTCGGCCCTTCCGCGATCTCCGGAGCGGTGAAGTACCTGATCCAGGTCGGCATGGTCGTCCGCGAGCGCGAGCCGGGCCGGCGGCGCGACCACTATCGCGCCCACCAGTCGTCCTGGTTCGACGCGGTCGCCTCCAACCTCAACGTGTTCGAACGGTTCGAGGCCGGGGCCGGCGACGGGGTGGAGGTGTTCGGCGCCGGCACCCCCGTCGGCGACCGGCTCGACGAGGTACGCCGGTTCTTCGCCTTCCTGCGCGAGGAGGTTCCACTGCTGCTGGCGAAGTGGGAGGCCCAAAACGCTGATCAGAACGCCGGCCGGAAGGGCCCGGGTACGAGCTGAATCCGAGCTGAAACGACCGGCCCGCGACCGGGTCGACTCAGCTGTCGGCCTCCTGGGCCGCGGCGGCGATCGGCTCCAGGTCCGTGATCAGCTGATCGAGTTCTTCGGCTGAGAGAGTGTTGTACGGCGGGGCAGCCAGTTCGTCGGTGAGCGCTTCGATGCGGGCCTTCGTCTCCCGGCCGGCGTCGGTGAAACCACCATCGGCATCCACAAGACCCCGGTCGCGCAACCCATCGACGACGGCGGCCAGTTGCGCCTTGGGCAGATGATGAATCCGGCCGAACTCCTCCGCCCGCATCCCCAATGCAAGCGCCATCAGCACATGCGACTCCGTACCACCGATGCCATGAGCAACAAGTGCGATGTTGTGACCGTCGCCGCGATGCTCCCGCAACAACGTCGCCGCATGCCAGAGCCTCGCCAGCGGGTCCTCGGGTATAGCGATCGCACGAAGTCCCGCGTACAAGACCCGCCCTTCGACCGGCGCGCTCACAGCCGCTCGGGTCGCGACATCGGCTGCCCTTGTCAGCTCAGCGGAATCAGCCAGCGAACCGATCGCTGCCCGCAGCGCGGCTGCGCTCCCCCGCTCACGCACCGCGATCGCCTCCTCGGGCGTCACCTTCCCCCAGACCCACGGGATATGCCGCGCCACCTCACCGTCCGCGAAGTTGTAGAACACCGCATGCACCACCTCAGCCGACGCCATCCCCAACGGCGCGGCCCGCCCCGCGAAGTACCCGTCCCAGTAGTTCCGCATCCCAACCGCGAGGAACTCCTCGTTCGGTATCTCGGAGAACGTCACCGTCGCAATCGGCTCGATCAGCTCGAACATCCGGTGGATCTTCGCCTGTGAGTGCGCCATCCTCAGCTCCATCTCAACTCCCGGCCACACCCTCGCGAGCAGCCTCTAACCCTGCAACGAACAGCCCAGCCCGTATTCGACATCCACCGAATCCGTTCAGCTGCCTTCGATGGTGCCACCGGGACCACGCTGGCCGGCGCGACGCGAACGGGGACGCAGGTGCAGGGGTGCAGGGGTAGGCGGTGCAGAGGTAGGCGGCGCACGGGCAGGCGGCGCACGGGCAGGCGGCGCACGGGCAGGCGGCGCACGGGCAGAGGTGCAGGTGCCGGGGTGCAGGTGCCGGGGTGCCCGGGCAGGGGTAGGCGGTGCACGGGCAGAGGTGCAGGGGTGCAGGTGCCGGGGTGTAGGGCGGGTTGCTGGGCGAGCGCTCTGAGGTGGAGCGGGATGCGAAGCGTGCTGTTACATCACCCAGCGGCGGAAGCCGGATTCGGTGTTGATTGTTTGGCCGGTGATCAGGTGGCTGTCGGCGGAGGCCAGCCAGCGGACTACGCGGGCGATTTCGTCGGGGCGGGTCCAACGGCCGGAGGGGAGGGCGCGGCCGACGGTTTCGGCGAGTTCGGGGGTCGCCCAGCCGGTATCGACTGGGCCGGGGTTGATGGTGTTGACGGTGATGCCTCGGTCGATCAGCGCGTCGGACAGGGTGAGGGTCATCTGCTGGATCGCGCCTTTGCTGATCGCGTACGGGACCTCCTGGCTCATCGGCGCCAAATGCTGCCCGGAGGTGAACATGATGATCCGCCCAGCACCACGCTGCTCGTCGTACGCGGCCGCGAACGCCTGCGCCAGGAGCACGCTCGCCCGGGCGTTGACCGCCCACGTGAGATCGAGTTCGGCCGCGGTGACCTCGTCGAGGGTGTGATTCGAGCTGCGAGCGTGGTTGGCGACGACGACATCCACCGCCCCGAACGCCTCCACCGCAGCAGCGATCACCTGAGCCGGCGCACCCGGTTCCGCAAAGTCCACCGAAACATGCCGCAACCGTTCACCAACTGCCGCGCCAGCCATCCCAGACCGCCCCGCCCCACCCAGCACCTCGCTAACCCCGGCCTGATCTGCCCCACCCAGCACCTCGCTGACCCCGGCCTGATCCGCCCCACCCAGTACCTCGCTGACCCCGAGCTGATCCGCCCCGCCCGGTGCCTCGCTGACCCCCGGTTGGTCCGCCCCGCCCCGTACCTCGCTGACCCCCGGTTGGTCCGCCCCGCCCCGTACCCCGCTGACCCCGGCCTGATCCGCCCCACCCAGTACCTCGCTGACCCCGGCCTGATCCGCCCCGCCCCGTACCCCGCTGACCCCGGCCTGATCCGCCCCGCCCCGTACCTCGCTGACCCCGAGCTGATCCGCCCCGCCCCGTACCCCGCTGACCCCGAGCTGATCCGCCCCGCCCGGTGCCTCGCTGACCCCCGG
>NZ_BAAAPH010000004.1:244981-245325 GCF_039531045.1 Kribbella hippodromi
TTGGTCCGCTCCGCACAATGCCTCGATGATCCCGGCCTCGCCCACTGGGTCCGCGCCCCACGGCAGCTCCGCGTCGCGGGGCGCCCACGAGTGCACGAGCACCGACGCACCGGCCGCCAGCAACTCCTTCGCGATCGCGAACCCGATCCCAGCGCGCCGACTCACCCCGGTAACCACCGCCACCCGACCCGCCAACGATCCCGCCTGACCACCCGCCAACAAACCCGCCTGCGCACCCGCAGCTGTGCCTGCGGATGTGCCTGCCTGCACACGCGCACGTGTGTCTGCAGATGTGCCTGCCTGCACACGCGCACGTGTGTCTGCAGATGTGCCTGCCTGCACAC
>NZ_BAAAPH010000004.1:245423-335412 GCF_039531045.1 Kribbella hippodromi
CAGATGTGCCTGCCTGCACACGCGCACGTGTGTCTGCAGATGTGCCTGCCTGCACACCCGAACGTGTGTCTGCAGATGTGCCTGCGTGCGCGCCTGCAGGTGTGCCTGCCTGCGTATCTGCAGGGGTGCCTGCAGATACGCCTGGCTGCGTGTCTGCAGGTTTGTCTGCGTGGGGGCCTGGGCGGTGGCTGGTTGATGTGGATGACGTTGCGTGTGAGCCCGACCGTGTCGACGTGGGGTGCGCTCCGCCGGTGGTCTTGTTAGCCGTCATCCGGCGAAGGTTACCTCGGACCGCGGGCGGGAAGCCTCTGGTTATTGCACCCGTTCGGCGCGGGTACGGGCGACATCGCCCGTCCGGAGTGGGCGCAACGCGGTTGCGAGATCCAGTAGCTCGGTGACGAAGCGATCGAGTCGTTCAACGATGTCAGAGGCAACTAAACTCGGTGCGCCACCGTCGACGGGCGGTAGGTAGTCGGAATCCATCGTGCACAGCGGCGTAGTAGTGCTGACGCCGCGCAGACCACGGACGACCGTACGCAGCTGGTCCACCGCTTGCGTACTGCGCTGGCGGCCGTGGCTGATCAACCCGACCGGCTTGTGCTGGAACTGGCGCATCGACAAGCAGTCCAGCGCATTCTTGAGCACGCCGGAGAACGAGTTGTGATACAGCGGCGACGCCAGCACGACCGCATCCGCAGCGTCGATCTGCTTGACCAGTCGGCGCACGGTGAGGTCCGGGTGGTTCTCCGGGGCCCGATGGAACGCCGGATCGGCGATCGGTACCGGTTGCTCCGCGAGATCCCACCAGGCCACTTTCGCTTGCTCGGCGCTCAACCGGGCCCCGACCGCCAGGGCGAGCGCGGTCGTGTACGAGGGCTTTCGTACGCTGCCACTGACGACGAGCACCCTCAGCTCGGTCACGATGAAGTTTGCCCGGTGCCAACCTGCCCGGTGCCAACCTGCCCGGCGAGAGGCTGCCCGGTGACAGGCTGCGCCGCGACAGGACGCCCAGTGACAGATTGCGCGGGGGCAAGTTGCGCGGTGAGGAAGGCGACTGCCTGCGGCCAGGAGGCCGCCCGGGCGTCGGCGTTGTGCGGTTCCGGATGGCCGTCGACGTCCATGAAGCCGTGCTCGGCCTCCGGGTACACCTGGATCGTCGTCGGCGCGTCGCGCTCCTGCAAGGTGGCCTGCAGATCGAGGAAGGTGTCCAGCTTGGTCAGGTGGTCCTGACCGGCATAGATCAGGTGTACGGGCGCGGTGATGCTGCCCGCGACCGCCACCGCATCCACCTCCAGGTGCGGCGGCATCGGCCGGATCAGAGTCGGGAAGTACGGCACTACCGCAGCGAGCCGCTTGTCGACGGCAGCGTGCATCAGGTTGAACCGCCCGCCCATGCAGAAGCCGATCGTGCCGACCTTGAGGGCGCCCTCGTCCTCAATCAGATGGTCGACGCAGGTGGTCAGCTCGTCGATCACCGTCGAGTCCTTCAGCGCGGCCGAGCGGGCGCGCACCTCACTGTGGTCAGCCGCCGGCGCCTGGCCCGGGTACGGGTCCCAGATCAAGGTGGTCAGTCCGGCCTCGGCGAGCTCGGCCGCGAGGTCGCGTACCCGCTGGTTGAGTCCAAAGGCGAACGGCACCAGCAGAACCGCCGCGCCGTTGCCGGCCGCGGCCCGCGCCAGGTGACCGGACAGGCCGCGAAACTCGAGGTCTTCAGCTGTCGTCATGATTTGGTACTCCAAAAGGTAGGCGTCACCAGCTGCTGCTGGTCCGCGACTGGAACCGCCAGCCGTCTCCGGTACGAAGGAAGACATCGGCCATCAGCCCGAAGGCATGAATGACCGGAGGCGATCCGGTGCCGACGCGCAGCCGCAGGTTGTAGCAGCTGCCCTTGGCGCGGTCTTTGCTGTCAGCAACGATCTGGATGTTGGTATACAGATGCCGAACCCCGGCCGTACCCTCGCCCAGGCCGCGCAACTGGTCCTGGCCGCGCGTGATGCGTCCGTCTACGCGGGTGAACGAACCATCCGCGGTGAACAGATCGGCGGCGGCCCCCGGTTCGCCCAGGTCGAAACAGTGCGCGTACCGGGCGTACAGCTCGTGGATCTCCAAGATGTCCGCCGCGCTGAGCACGTTGTTCATTGGGCGCCCCCACGAGCTACGTCGAGGACCGCGGCCGGATCGGGTGGTTCGCTGTCGCCTCGCCAGGCGACATGACCATCGGGGCGTACGAGCACCAGGCGCCGCTCGTACTGCCGCGCCAGCGCAGGGTCATCCCAGCGGATCGCGCGCAGTGGTATACCAAATTTCTCCGCCGCGACGCGGAAGCCGCCGGACCAGGTGCCGTCGAAGGCAAGCAGCGTGAACCCGTCCCCAAAGAGGTCCAGCGTCGAGCGACCATCGGGCAGTACGCAATGCGGTGCCCGGTTCCCCGGCGCGCTGCTCTGCACCCAACTGGCCGCATCGTCGAAGGAGATTGGCTCGGCCGGTTCTGAGTCGCCCTGCACCACGATTGGCGAGCCGGCGTAGCTGTAGCCCAGCTCCAGCGCCGGTGACTCCAGCGCGAACTCCTTCTCCCGGCTGGCCTTGATCCTGGCCGCGAGCTCCGCCCGGTGGCTTGCGCCTTCGAGCGTGTCGTCCTCCAGCGAGGACGGGATCTCCAACCGGGTGTCGTCCCGGTGCAGCGCCTCGGCGTACCCGATGTTCCGCAGGCCGACCGGTCGTCGCTCGGCCTCGTACGATCGCAGTAGTCCCGGGCCGCCCCAGCCGTCCACGACCGCGGCGAGCTTCCAGCCGAGGTCCACAGCGTCTCCGAGCCCGGTGTTCATGCCGAAACCACCGGCCGGCCAGGGCAGATGCGCCGCGTCTCCGACCAGGAAGACCCGATCGGTTCCGTACGAGTCGGCGACCACGCAATGCCCCGACCAGGTCCGGGCGTTGAGGATCTCAAACGGTATACCAGGCAGCGCCCGTCGGCAGACTTCTTCGGTGTCCATCGCGGACAGGTCGTAGTTCTTGTCGTGCCACAGATTGACCCGCCACTCGTCCCGGCCGTCGACCGACGTGACGACGCCCCGTGCGCGCGGGCCGACGAGGTTGTAGTAGGCGGCCGGTCCGACGGTCCGGTGCGAGTTGAGTGGCGCGCGGACGGTGATCGCTACGTTGGAGGTCTCGGCGAAGCGGCCGCTCAAACCGATCCCGAGCTGCTTGCGTACGCCGCTGCGCCCGCCGTCGCATCCGACGAGATAACTCACCTGCACTTCCTCGGACGTACCGCTGTCGAGAGCGGTCAGCTGCACGAGTACGCCGTCGGTGTTCTCCGTGAATCCGTCGACCCGCGTACGGAGCCGGATCGTCACCGAAGGCAGGCCGCGTACGGTGTCCAGCAGCACCGGGTCGAAGTAGGTCTTCGGGCACCAGATGCGCGATTCCGGGCTGAACCGGGATCGGCCGGCGGGATCGCCGTTGGCCGGATGTTCGAAGCCGACCAGTTCGTGGCCGACGAAGCTGGTCACGTACCGGTAGGTGCGCGGATGGTCCGCCGGGAAACCGGAGTACCGGACTGCGTCGGCGATGCCCCAGCGGCGGAGATGTTCCATCGTCCGGGTGTTCACCAGGTTCGCCGTGGTGAAGTCGACCGTGCCGGTCCCCTGATCCACCAGCAGAGTCGGTACACCCCGCCGGCCAAGCTCAATAGCCAAGGAAAGCCCCACCGGCCCACCACCAGCAACCAGCACCTCCGCAGGTGTCACACCCGCCGCCCGCGATGGACCCACAGCAGCTGACGCAGTTGAGGTGCTCACAGGACCCGGTCCGTGGTCAGGCGGTTGATGGCTTCGGTGGACAGGCCGAGTAGCTCGGAGTAGATCTCATGGTTGTGCTGGCCTTTCGCGGGCGCGGGCGACGTGATTGCCGACGGGGTCTCGCTGAAGCGCACCCACGGACGCAGGAACCGTGACGTCGGCGCCCGCGGATCCTCCACCTCGACGAACGCTCCCCGGGCTTCGAGATGCTCGTCCTCCAACACCTCAGACAACCGGAGGACCGGGCCGGCGGAGATCCCGATGGACAGGAACACCTTCCACAGCTCGTCCCGGCTGGTCTCCCGCACCCAGCCCGACACCTCGGCCTCCAGCGCCTCGACGTTCGCCCGCCGATCAGCCGCAGTCGCGTACCGCGGATCGTCGATCGCCTCCGGCCGCCCCATCGCCGCCGCGAACCGCTCCCACAGATCGTTGGTGATATCCGGCAAATGAAACGCGATGTACCCGTCGGCGCACCGCTTCGGCGCGATCCCGACCGGCCGCCCCTCCACCTGCGTGTGGAAATTCGCGACCATGAAACCCATCAGGGCCTCCTGCATCGACACCGACACCTGCTGCCCGGGACCACCACGCTCACGCGCGAACAGCGCGGCGAGAATGCCCAGCGCCATCGACACCCCGGCCGCCTCGTCGCCGATTCCCTGCGGCTTCAGCCCTTCCTGACCCGCGTTCTCCCAGGCACTCGCGGTCCAGCCGCTGCTCGCCATGATCGTCGCCGCGTTCGCCCGCATATGCGCGTACGGCCCGTCCTCGCCGTAACCGCGTGAACTGGCGTAGATCAGGTCCGGATTGAGCTCCTTCAATTTGGTATACCCAATGCCCAGCCGGTCCATCACCCCGACCGAAAAGTTCTCCACCACCACATCCGCCTTGCGGGCCAGCTCGCGGAAGAGCTGTACGCCGCGTGGATCCTTCAGGTTCAGCGTGATGGCCTTCTTGTTCACGTTCACGACGCGAAACTCGTACCCGTCATGGTCGGCGTCCACGGGCATCCACGCATGCCGGAAGCGATCCCCGGCGCCGTGCTCGATCTTGATCACCTTTGCACCCAGATGCGCGAGCAGCATCGTGGCGAACGGCCCGTTCAAGACATGAGTCAGGTCGAGGACGAGTACGCCGTCGAGTGGTCCCTTGCGGATGGACATCAATTACCTCCACGCATCGTTGGCAGGGCGATCTCCGGGGAGACCGGCGTGAATTCGGCGGCTACAGGCAGCCCGATCCGTACATCGCCGGGTTGGCAGCCGAGCAGCTTGGTCGTCAGTACGACCTGCCCGTCGGCGCCGTCGAGTACGACCTCCGCGAGCACATACGGCACCTTGCCCAGCGCCGGATGCAAGACCCGGTGAACCACCACCCACGACCGCACAACTCCGGACCCGGGCAGCTCAACCCAGTCAGATGCTTGCGAATGACAACCAGGACAGAACTCGCCCGGAGGATGCCGCCACCGCCCACAGTCGGTACACCGCTGAGCACTCAGCCGACCCCGAGCACAGCAAGCCCAGAAGGGCGCGCTGTCAGCATCCGGCACAGGAAACGGCGGACCAGAACCCTTCATACAAAGGCCTTTCGCAATATGAGCGAACTGTCGCCACCTTGTCCGCAGACCAGTCCGAGCTCGGCATCACGGACCTGACGGCAGTACGCGCGGTCGTAGTCATGAGCACCAGCGCATAGATCGTCACGTACCCCAGACGTACGCAGCTGCTGCACTGCCTCCACGACATGCCCGAGCCCTTGGAGGTACGCCTCCGACAACAGCCCGCCGTGCGTATTCAGCGGTGTTGCGCCATCAAGACCCGCATGCCCCTCCTCGATCCAAGCCGGCGCCGCGCCGACTTCGCACAGCCCGAAGTCCTCCACATGCTGCAGACAAGTACCGGTGAAGGCGTCGTACAGCTGGGCGAAATCAAGATCGGCGGCACTGATCCCAGCCGCTCGATACAAGGCAGGCGCAGCCACCGCGGCATGCGTACGGTGATCCGCTGCCGCAACCGCGCCACCAAGACCTGCCACGATCGATACGCCACCGTGGCGCAGATCCCGCGCCCGCTCGCTCGACGTCACGACGACCGCGGCCGCGCCATCACTGGTGAGACAACAATCCATCCGCCGGAACGGCTCGACGATCCACGGCGACTCCTGATGCTCCGCCACAGTCAACGGCGTACGCATCATCGCTTTGGTATTCAGAACGGCATGCTCACGCTGAAGCATCGCCAACCCGGCGAAGTCGCGGTTCGTGATCCCGTACCGCTGCATGTACGCGGTGACAGCCGGCCCGAGATTCGCGGCCGCATGCAGCGCGCCGAACGGTACTCCCCACTGCCGTTTGCCGCGGGCCTGATCCGGCGGCGGAAGCAGTACCGGTCGCTCACTGCGGCCGTTCATCGCCCGGTATACCAAAACGTTCTCGCACAGTCCGGCGTACACGGCCATCGCCGCCGAGAGCACCGCCGAGCAGGCCGCGGCACCGCCAAGGTTGTCGAACAGCTGGTAATCGCACCGCGCGAGCCCAAGTGCGGCGACCAGTTCTTCCGGCCAGATCGTGTCCGGCGCCCATCCGTAGCAATAGGTCACGACGCCATCGATGTCCGTACTGGCCAAGCCGGCGTCGTCGATCGCGCGCAGGCTCGCCTCGGTCGCCAGCGCAGTGGTCGTACGCCCCGAGTCGCGGCTGAATTCGGTCCAGCCGATGCCCGCGATCGCGGTCGCATCACGAAAGCCGGTCACGAGCTCTCCTCCGGATGAAAGCTCCGCGGCGCCAACGGAGCACCGGAGAAGCCGAGCTCCGTCCAGCGCCGCGCGACCCGGTCGTACACCTCGCGCCGCAGCGCGGTCCGCTGCGAGAACACATCTAGATACCGGTGATCACGGCAAGCATTGATCAGGGCCTTGGACCCGTACCGGCGGATCTCCGGCGGGTTGAGCGTGGGGTCCAGCGGGGTCGACCAGGTCTTGCGCAGGATGTCGATGTCGTCGATCGGGCTGCAGCGCGTCGACATCGCCCACAACACGTCATTCAGGTCGGTGGGATCGACATCGTCGTCGACGGCAACGATCCACTTCGTGTAGTACGCGCCGCCGGGGCACTGCGCCGCGAGCGCCAGCGCCTGCGCGGCATGCCCCGCGTAACGTTGCGCCAGCGAGATCACCACGACCCCGAATCCGCCGGCCGCCGCGGGATGCGAGTACACCCCGGCGATCCCCGGGATGCCCATCCGCTGCAGGTCGTTCCAGATCCGGGCCGAGCGCACCACGCCGAAGAACGTCGACTGCTCGCACGCCGGATGATCAGCCATCAGCGCGTGCGTAACGATCGGATCGTCGCGATGGTGGATCGCCTTCACCCGCAGCAGCGGCGCGGCGCCCTCGGGCCGGCCGTAGTACCCGGTGAACTCGCCGAACGGTCCTTCCATCCGGCGCGCGCCTGGCTCGGCGACACATTCCAGTACGACATCAGCACGGGCCGGGATCAGCAGATCACTGTGCCGGGCCCGCACCACTTCGACCGGGGCACCGCGCAGACCGCCAACATGGTCGTACTCCGAGACGTTCTTCGGGAAACTCTGCGAGCTGACCAGGAACTGCAACGGATCGACACCGAGCACCACACAGACTGGTACGTCCTCGCCGCGCGCCCAGCGTCCTTCGATGTGCAGCAGCGCGTCCTTGCCGGGCGACAGGTACAGCCCTATCTCGTCGCGCCCTTGCACCATCATCCGGTACGTGCCGAGATTGAGGTTGCCGCCTTCAGGGTTGCGGGTGATCACCGAGTCGGCGGTGCCGAGGTACCGGCCGCCGTCGCCCGGCCAAAAGGTTGCGGCGGGCAACTTCGCGAGATCGACCTGATCGCCGGTCAACGTGTTTTGGTATACCAGCGCGCCGGCTGAGTCGACGAGTTTCGGTTCGATCACGCGGTCGAGCTTGCGCATCGTTGCCTCGATCAACTCGGTGGTCGTGAGCTCCGGGTCCTCGCCGAGCGCGACCGCGATCCGCCGCCGGCTGGAACCGAACGGGTTCCAGAGCGCGCGGTACCCGGGCCGGCCGGCGATGTTCTCGAAGAGCAACGCGGGTCCGCCCTCGCGACGACCGGCCAGGTACGTGATCGCGGACATCTCCTCGTCGACGTCCACCTCGGCGCCGATCCGTTGCACTTCGCCCAGCTCGTCCACGACCGCCAGCCACTCACGCAAGTCGCTCACCACCACTTCGGCAACCTCCTCATCAACCGCGGCACCAAGACCGCCTCATCGGGCACGGCAACCAACGCCGCCTCGTCCGGCACGGCAACCAACGCCGCCTCGTCGGTGTACGGCGACCAACGCCGCCTCATCGGTGTACGGCAACCAACGCCTCGTCGGTGTACGGGTGCACAACTCAGCCGACCGGATTCGCCGCGGCCTCTTCCAGTGAGCGCACCCGCCGCCACTGCTCCGCCGGGCGCGCCTTCCCGTCCCAGCCGATCTGATCCATCCCGGTATAGAGCTCGACGTCGTACCCATCCGGATCCAGGAACTCCAGCCCCGGATTGCATCCCGGACCCTTCCGCCCTTCGAAAACGATCGGCACCCCCCGCGTACGCAGGAAGTCCCGGATCTCGATCAGCTCCTCGAGCGAACCCACCTCGAACGCGCAATGATCGAACCCACGCTGCCGGCGGCTCTTGTCCGGCAACGGATTGTCCTCGCCGGCGGGCGCCAGCCCGAGCACGTGATGATCCGCCGCGCACCGCAGAAACACATACCCGTGCTCGTTCCGATCGGACACGGTGAACCCCATCACTTCGGTGTAGAACCGGGTACTCACCTCGACGTCCCGCACCCGCAAGATCAAATGCCCGAGCTTCCGCACTTTCACCGGAGTCCTCATCGCCACCTCCACATTTACTGTAGGCCTCTACTTTGTATCACGTAACAGTACCTCGCGGGTACGGATCCAGCGACGCAAAGCAACTTCCGGTTCACGCAGCCGGAACGACACGCCCGACACCAGCTCCGCGTACGGCGCGACATCGCACCGCACTTCCTCCACCACCGCCCCGAAGGTCGCCAACGCGAACCCCTCGATCGGCACATCCCGGCCGCGGAGCGCAGTCAGCCGCACCGAGTACGCCGCGCCGCCGTGCACGAAGGTCAAGACACCGCGACCCCGCCGACTCAGGTTCGATGCCGTGTCGCTGCTCGCCCACACCGCAAGTCCCAGCCGGCGCGTGCTGAGGGCAACCACTTCGCCAAGACTGAGCATCGCTTGCCGCGGCCAACCGTCAGCGTCGGTCGAAACCAGCACGAAAGCCTGCCCGGCGAACGGCGAAGGCCTGGAATCGCGCAGTAACGACAGCACCGACGACGGCAACTCGTTGCCCAAGGCCCACGACATGTCAGCCCCCTGCAGCGGCACCCGACCACCGCTCGACCAAGTTCAAGTGGATGCCGAACTGGTCGAGGATCTTCACAACCGTGTGGTCAACGAGGTCCTCGACCGTTTCCGGCCGGTGGTAGAACGCGGGCACCGGCGGCAAGATCGTCGCACCGGATTCGGTTGCCTGGGTCATCAATCTGAGATGTCCCAGGTGCAAGGGCGTTTCCCGGACCGCGAGTACGAGGCACCGCCGTTCTTTGAGGCAGACGTCCGCGGCCCGGGTGAGCAGGCTGTCGTTGTAGCTCGACGCGATCGCCGACAGCGACTTGATCGAGCACGGCACCACCGCCATCCCCAACGTCAGGAACGAACCACTGGAGATCGCGGCGGACAGGTCCCGATCGTCATGGACGTGATCCGCCAGTGCCAGCACGGTTCCGGGATCACGGCCAAGCTCCAACTCGATCGTCCGCCGAGCCCCACGCGACACGACGAGATGGATCTCGACGTCCGGCCGGTGCTCGCGAAGCACCTCCACCAGGCGTACGCCGTAATGCGGCGCGCTTGCCCCGGAAATCCCCACCACCAACCGAGGCGGCACCGAGACGGCACTCATCCGCCGAATCGCTTCTCGAGGCCAGCCAGCTCGGCCGCGCCCTGTTCGGACTCGAACCGCCGTGCTTCGGCAATCCCAGGCATGCGATCGAGCCAGCCCTGCAACGACCCGCTGTCCCGAAGCTCGGTCAGCAACGCCCGCTGAGCGTGCAACGCCGCCGTGAGCAACCACCCCGGCAACAGCGCCGCGTCGGCACCCAGCTCGCCGAACCGATGCACCGACATCCCCTTGGGCAGTACGCCGATCAGCGGCTTGTCCAACGCCGCACGCGTCTTCGCGATGTCCTCGGGCGTACGAGCCGCCAGCCACACCGCGTCCGCCCCGGCCTCGATGCACTCCCCCAACCGATCCAGCACCTCACCGAGATCGCCCTTGACCTCGGAGCGCGCGATGATCAAAAGGTCGTGGTCAGTACGCGTATCGACCGCGGCGCGAATCCGATCGACCAGCTCACGCCGGCCCACCGACGCCGGTTCGACCCCTTCCAGGTACGCGGGCCGCTTCGGGAAGCGCTGATCTTCCAGATGTAATGCGGCAACCCCGGCACGCTCGTACTCGCGCACTGTCCGCGCCACATTCGCGACTCCGCCGAAGCCGGTGTCGGCATCCGCGATCACCGGCACCTGCACCGCATCCACCACCCGCCGGATCGCGTCGACCGTCTCGGTCATGGTCAGGATTCCGGCATCGGCGTACCCGGCCAGGTGGTGCAGAACGCTCCCCGAACAGTGCACGGCGGGCATCCCGACGGACTCGATCAGGCGCGCGGTGACCGCGTCGCCACAGCTCGGCGCGAGCACGATGTCCGGTCCGGCGAGCAGCTCCCGCAACCGCCGGCGCCGCCCGCCCGGCGTGAACTCATCAGTCATCCTGATCTCCTCGAGAATTTAGTACAGGCCTCTACTTTGCATGATTGCATAGTTTCCTGGTTCAGAGTACGTTGGCCGGCATGACAGAGGGATCACTCCGGCCTGCTTCGATCCCCGCCAAGCTGGCAACGGATCTCGTGATGGCCTGCCGGCTGCTGCATGCGCAAGGCCTGCTGACCTACAGCGGACACATCTCCGCCCGGCTGCCGGACAGCGACGGGATCGTCATTCACTCCCGCGACAAACACCGCGGCGCCGTGACGCCGGCGGACTTGCTGACGTGCGACCTGAACGGCCAAGCACAAGGCCAGCAGCAAGTACCGATCGAAATCTTCATCCACACCGAGATCTACCGAAGCCGTCCCGACGTGAGGTCGGTCGTCCACACGCACTCGCCCCTCGCGGCGGTGTTCAGTGCGACGCGGACGCCGATCGTCGCGGCGAAGAACCACGCGCACCGCTGGCGCGACGGCGTGCCCACCCATCCCGATCCGACCCACATCGGCAGCAGCGAGCAGGGCAAAGAACTCGCGACCACGCTCGGACACCACCACGCCGCCTTGCTGCGTACGCACGGCGGCGTCATCGTTGCCGAAAGCATCGAAGCGGCCGTTGTCGACAGCATCCATTTCGAAGAGAACCTGCACACCCAGCTGGCCGCGACCAGCCTCGGATCTCTCGCCCCACTCACCGAGGGCGAACTCGAACGGCTCACCGCCACCTTCAACCGGGAACGACACGTCCGGCGCCTGTGGCGCTACTACACCGAGGGACTGCCCGCATGATTGGGCGACCCAACGACCTGGACGAGGCGCGCGAGTTGCTTGCGGTCGCCTGCCGGGTGCTGTTCCGGCTCGGCCTGGTCGACTACATGGGCCATCCGAGCCTCCGGATTCCCGGCTCCGACCTGATCCTGATCAAGCCGCGGCACTCGACCCGGATCGGCGCCCAGGACGCGATCCCGCCGGAGCGGATGGCGGTGATCGATCTCGACGGCCGGCTCATCGCCGGCACCGATCCGCCGCCCGGCGAACGGTTCATCCACACCGCGATCTACCAGGCGCGGCCGGACGTCGGCGCGATCGTACACACCCATCAACCGATGGCGACAGTGATGGGGATCGCCGGGGAACCGATCCAGCCGATCCTGCACGTCCAGTCGGAGTTGGTGAGCGAGCCGATTCCGGTCTGGGAGTGCGCGAGGCTCGTCACGGACGCCGCACTTGGCGCGGACCTCGCCCAAACCCTTGGTACGCAGCGCATCTGTCATCTCCGCGGCCACGGAATCGTCAGCGTCGCCGAATCCCTGCCCGAGGCAGTGATCAACGCGATCCACCTCGAGCAGCTGGCCGAGGCCGCCTGGCGGGTCCGGGCGATGGGCGCGCGGCCGCGAGTGATTCCACCCGACGAGATCGAGCAGCGCGCCGCCACCGGCTCCGGCTGGGCGGTGCGCTGGCACTACTACACGGAGACAACCGACACACCATGAGGAGAACGTGATGACCGCGCAACCGGCTGCCCGGAAGAAGTTCGACGTCGGCGGGGTGCTCCTGGACCGCCCGTTCAAGATCCGCCGGCTGAACCATTTCGGCCTCAACACCGCGGACATGGACGCCGCACTGCACTTCTACGGAACCCTGCTCGGCTTCCGCGTGACCGACACCCTGGACATGACCGGGATCGTCAAACGCCGCTTCCCCGACCTCGAACAACCCTGCTCCGGCACGGGGTACTTCCTGCAGCACAACACCGACCACCACACGCTCGTACTGTTCAGCGCCTGGCACTACCAGACGCTGATGGGCAACCTGCCGGACGGCGTGAGCGCGAACCAGATCACCTGGCAGGCGAACAGCATGGCCGAGGTGAACAACGCGATCGGCTGGTTCCAGGGCAACGGTCACAAGCTGCACAAGGTCGGCCGGGACATGCCGGGGTCGAACTGGCACTTGTACATGTTCGATCCCGACCGGCATCGCAACGAGATCGTGTACGGCATCGAGCAGATCGGCTGGGACGGTCTGAGCAAACCACGCGAGATGTACTACCGCGCCTTCCACGACACACCGGCGATTCCGCAGACCAACGAGTACACCGAAGTGCAGGACGCACTTGCCCGCGGCATCGACATCCACTCCGGGCACCGCCATCTCGACGCGCTGCCGGCGAACCACGATGTCGAGGGCATCATGCTCCCCCGGCCGTTCAAGGTCGTGAAGCACGGGCCGGTCGGGCTGTTCGTGGCGGACCTGGAGATCGCGCTGGACTTCTACGTCCACGAGCTCGGATTCACGATCACCGAAGAGGTCACGTACGAAGGACATCGCTGCATCTACCTGCGCGCGAACACCGAGCATCACTCGCTGGCGCTGTACCCGATCGAACTCCGCGGTGTCACGGGCCTCTCGCAGACGAGTACGACGGCCATGTTCGGCTGCCAGGTCGCGAGCTACCGGCAACTGCGCAACGCAGTCGAGTTCTTCAAGGCCAATGGTTGCGACGTCATCGAACCCGATCCGGCACTGCACCCGGGGATCGACTACGCCGCGCACGTGGTGGACCCGGACGGGCACATTGTGCAGCTCTACTACTACATGGAGCAGATCGGCTGGGACGGCAAGCCGCGTCCCGCCGCGGAGCGCCCGGTGATCACGCCCGGCGAATGGCCCGAAACCGTACCGAACTACAGCGACACCTACCAGGGCGAGACATTCCTCGGCCCGTGGGGCTGACCCGACTATTCCATCTATAGGGAGAACCTCCATGTCTGAAGACATCACCGCCAGTCGGATCAAGGTCGGTGAGCTCAACGCGTACCTGGCCCGGCCGACCGCTCCGCACACCGGTGGAATGCTCCTGCTGCCGATGCTCAGTGGGTTGGGCAAGCAGCTCCGTACGTACGCCGAGGAGGTCGCCCGCGCCGGAGTCACCGCGCTGGCCTGGGACCCGTGGCACGGTCCGACCGGCGACGAGCTCGATCATGAGCAGCTGCGCGGGTTGCTCGGCGGGCTGAAGGACCCGACCTCGCTTGAAGAGCAGAAGGTCCTGCTGGATCACCTGTTCGACGAGCTGGGGCTGGCCAAGGTCGGCGTCATGGGCTGGTGCCTCGGCGGCCGGTACGCGCTGGTGCTCGCCGCGCACGATCATCGGGTGGCCAACTGCGTCGCGTACCACCCGACGGTGATGCCCGAGCCGACGCCTGCGCAGGACGAGGACGCGATCGCGCTGGCCGGCGAGATCACCTGCCCGACGTCGCTGATCTACCCAGGCGCGGACCACATCGTGCCGCTGGAGAGCTTCAAGCTGCTCCAGAAGGCGCTGAACAAGCGGGAGTCGGCGCCCAGCGTGGTGCACATCTACCCAGGCGCCGGCCACGGCTTCATGGAGGCCGGCCGGCAGGACCAGGAAGCCAACCGGCTGGCCACGAAACTCTCCTGGCCGCAAACCCTGGAGTTCATCCGCGCCACCGTCTCCTGACCACAAACAGTGGGGCGGGGAGCCAACCGGCTCCCCGCCCCTTTGCTATCAGCCCCCCGCCCCACTGCTGGCGGTCAGGTGGTTTTCTTGGGTTTTCCGCGGCCGGCTTGCTCGATGCGGCCGACCAGTTCCAGACAGGTGCTGCGGATTTCGTCCAGCGTGTCCTGCTCCACGCCGTCGACCAGGTGCAGGGGGATGTCGAGGTACTCGGTCCAGATCTTGTCGAACAGTTTCCGGCCGGTGGGCGTCATCTGCGCCCGGATTGTCCGCCGGTCCTTGGGGTCGGCGACCCGGATCACCATGCCGTCCCGCTCGAGCTGATCGACCAGCGCCGTCACCGCGCGGGGCGTGACCCGCAGCCGCGCGGCGAGCTTGCCCAGCGGCACGCTGTCCTGGTGCTTCAGCTGCATCAGGATCTGGAAGCGCGACTCGGACAGGCCGTGACCGTTCGCCCAGGAGTCGACGTACTCGTGCATGAGCCGGCTGAGCCACCGCAGCGCGGCGAACATCTCCAGCCGGCGCATCGCCGCGGCCCCGACCAACGGTTCGAGCATCTGCCGGGACTGCTCGTCGAAGAGCTGCCCCTCCGCGTCCCGAACGATCGACGACGAACTCTTGTAGTCGTCTACAGTAGAGCCCTCAAGTGCCATGCCTTGATAGTACCCGGTACCCGGCGCGCTTTCAGGCCGAACGCGCGCGGACGAAGTCCGACCGGAAGAACACCAGCGGGTTCAGGTCAGTACGCGCACCGACCGCCCGTACCCGGCACGTCACCAGCAAATGGTCGCCACCGGGCACGATCGAATCCACTTCGGCGTCGATCCAGGCGAGCGAGCCCGCGAGGATCGGTGCACCGCCGTACGGCGCCGGCCGCCAGGACACCCCGGCGTACTTGTCGGTCCCGCTGCGCGCGAACTGCCGCGCCAGCCAGTCCTGTCCTTCGGCAAGGACGTTGATGCTCAGTACGCCACTGCGCTCGATCGCCGGCCAGCTTCTGGACGCGCGGCCGGGACAGATCAGCACCAACGGCGGGACCAGTGACAGCGAACAGAACGATTGAATGGTCATCCCGACCGGTACGCCGTCGGTCTCCGCAGTCACCACCGAAACCCCGGTCGCGAAGTTGCCCAGCACCCGCCGGAACCGATGCTCATCGAGCGGTTCTTCGAAACGGCAGGCTCGGGCTTCCAGTTCGCTCATCACGATCCTCCTGAAACGTCATCCGCCAGCACCGCTGGACCCGTTGTTGCTCCCGGCAACACCTTCACCGGCCGGCCGCCCAGCGCGATCACCAACGCCGCCGCACCGAGCGCCACGCAGCCCGCGACCAAAAACACGCCGTGCAGACCCGCCGTGTACGCATTGACGGCAACCTGCGCGTACGTGTCGCGCTGAGGCACTGGTAGCTCGGCGAGCTTCCGCGCAAGGTCACCCGACGAAACCGCGCCGGCCACCGCATCGATCTGCTGAGCCGACATTCCAGCGAGCTGATGAGCCACCGACGAGTGAATACCGGCACCCAGCACCGCTCCATTGACCGCGATACCGGTCGCTAGCCCGAGCTGCCGGAACGAATAGCTGATCCCCGACCCGGCGCCGGCCTCCTCGCGCGGCACCACGCTCATCGCCAGCGCACCAAGCATTGGGTTGAAGATCCCGGCGCCGATCCCGATCACCACGAAGCCGGGCAAGAACGCGCTCCAGCTGTCGCCCGGCCCGAACCCGCGCAGTGCAAATAGGCCGGCCCCGGTGACGGCCAGGCCCAGAGCAACCAACCGATGCGGCGGGAACCGCCCGACCAGACGCCCGACCAGCGGCGCGACGAGGAACGTCGGCCCGCTCATCGCCAGGACGATCAACCCGGCCTGCAACGGCGTATGCCCTTGCACGCTTTGCAGGAAGATCATGAGGTAGAGCAACAGGGCGAAGTGCGTTGCGCTCCCAGCGAAAGCGGCCAGCTGCGCGCCGCTGAAAGCGCGGTTCCGCAGTCTGCGTACGTCGAACATGGGGCACTTCACGTTGAGCTCGACGACGGCGAAGGCCGTAAAGAGCGCTAGTGACGTACCCGCCAAGGTGATGATCCAGACGCCGGCCAGGTGCCTGCCCCAGGTGATCAGAAAGACCAGCGCGGTCAACGCCGGGGTGAACAGGGCTGCTCCCAGCCAGTCGATCCGGCGATTGCCGGTGACTTCGGCGCGGGGTATCCGCCAGAGGGTGATCGCGATTGCTGCGAGACAGATCGGCACTTGGGCGAGGAACACCCAGCGCCAGCTGGCGATCCCGACCAGCAGGCCGCCGACAATGGGGCCTAGGGCAATCGACCCACCGGTGAACGCGCCCCAGACACCGAACGCGATCCCGCGGTACCTGCCGTGATAGGTCTCGCTGAGCAATGTCAGTGAGATCGCGTACATCATCGCGGCCGCGGCGCCTTCCAGGAATCGCGTACTCAGCAGCCAGCTCGCGTTGGGCGCCAGCGCGTTACCCACCTGCGCGACGAGGAAGAGACCGAGCGCCGGCAGGAGTACGTGGCGGCGGCCGAGGCGATCGGCGATCGACCCGGCCGTGAGCAGGAACGCGGCGAGCGTGACGGAGTACACGTTCGTGATCCATTGCAGGCTGGTCAGGCCGACGCCGAAGTCGGCCTGTACCCGCGGCAGCGCGACGGTCACCAGGCCGACGTCGCCCAGCAGCATCAGGTCGATCAGGCAGATCGCGGCCAGCGGCCACCAACCGCCGGACGGCTTGGCTGTCATCGCACTTCTCCATCCCGCTGATCTGTTGGCCGCACCAACACCGCAACCACTACCGCACCAGCCAGCGCGACGATGCCGCCGACCAGGAAGATTCCGTTGATCCCGGCAACAAAGGCCGAGTGTGCCGCAGCGGCGACGGCCGGCTGCTCCTGGGCGGGCACCTTGGCCAGCATCGGCTCAATGGCTCCCGACGCCACCGCATCCGCCACGTGACCCGATCCGCCCGGCAGCTGCTCGTGGAGGCGGGAAGCGATCACCGCACCGAACACCGCGCCGTTCACGGCAACCCCGGTGGCGATCCCCAGCTGCCGGAACGTGTAGCTGATTCCCGAACCCATCCCGGCGCGCCGCCGTGTGACGACGCTCATCGCCAACGCGCCGAGCATCGGATTGATCATGCCGCCACCGAATCCGATCAGCACGAAGCCGGGCAGCAGCGTGGTCCATTCGCTGCCCGGTTCGACCGATCGGAGCAGGAGGATGCCGACGCCGGTGAGCGCAAGTCCGATCGACACCGGCCAGCGCGGGGCAATCCTGCCGACCAGGCGACCGGTCAGCAAGGCGGCGAGTACGGTCAGGGCGTTCATCGGCAGCAAGCGCAGTCCGGCCTGCAGCGCGTCGTACTGGAGGACGCCCTGGAGATACAGACTGAGGTACATCAGCAGCGCGAGATGTGTCGCGCCGAGGGTGAACGCGGCGACCTGCGCCCCGCTGAACGCGGGAACGCGGAACCGGGAGAGGTCAAGCATCGGCTCCCGCACCCGGCGCTCCACCAGCACGAAGATCACGAACAGGATCGCGGTGGCGACGCCGAGCTCCAGCGTCAACGCGCTCGTCCAGCCCGCATCCTTGCCGCGGACGAGCGTGTAGACGAAGAGTCCGAGCGTGACACTGAACAGGATCGTGCCGGCCCAGTCCGCCCGGCCACCAACGGGAGGCGTACGAGGTACGCGCAGCGCGACGATCGCCATCGTGATCAGGCAGATCGGCAACTGGACCAGGAAGACCCAGCGCCAGCCGGCCGACTCGACCAGGAGGCCGCCGACGATCGGTCCGAGCGCGATCGCCGAACCGGTCAGCGCGCCCCAGACCCCGAATGCGATGCCTTTCGTCCGGCCGCGATACGTCTCGCTCAGTACTACCAGGGAAACCGAGAACATCAACGCCGCGCCAATACCTTCCAGCAGGCGCGTGCTGATCAGAAGGCCGGTGCTCGGCGCGAGTCCGTTGCCGAGTTGGGCTATCAGGAAGATGCCGAGACCGCACAGGAGCAAGGGCTTTCGCCCCCAGCGGTCGGCGGCCGCGCCGGCGGTCAGCAGGAGCGCCGCCAGTGCCATCGAATAGATGTTGGTGACCCACTGCAGGCCGGAGAGCTGGGCATGAAACTCGGCCTGCACCTTCGGCAGCGCGACCGTTACCAACCCGACGTCACCGAGCAACATCAGATCGACCAGACAAACGGCGACCAACGGCCACCATTGCCATCCGATCGGACGATTCTCCGCCGGTACCTCCGGCCGTACTACTTCGCTGTTGCCTTGATCGGGCGCAACACTCATGACGCCACCCCTCCGTGGCAGAGAATGGGGAGAGGCCGAGTCAGAGCTGCCGGATCTGCGGCAGGACCTCGTCGGCGAAGAGCTTCATCGAACGCAGCACCCGGTCCTGCGGCAGATCACCGATCTGGAAGATCAGGTTGACCACTCCGGCACCGACATCCGCGCGAATCTTGCGGATCTGGGCCGCGACCGAGTCCGGCCCACCGCAGAAGATCTGACCCATTTCGATCCGGGCCGGCAGTCCCTGGTTCAGCCGTTCGGCGACGATGTCACGGAACCGGCCACCGGTGGCGCCGCTGCCGCCGAACATGCCACGGCTGCCGGCGAGTCCGGTCATCCGGAGCATCGGATGCGCGACGTTGTCGGCGTACCGGAAGTGTGGCTCGATCTCGGCGAGTGCTTTCTCGTCATTGTCCGAGACGTAGATGTCGGCCTGGTACAGCACATCGTCCGGACTCGTTTCGGTGCCGAGTTCGCGGGCGGTTTCGCGGTACGTACGCGCCGACTCCGCCGCGGCCGCGATGGTCGTGAACGCCAGCCCGATGCCGGCGCCACGCTGCGCGGCGAAGATGGCCGACTCCTTGCTCGAACCGGAGACGAAGATCGGCGGCAACGGTTGCTGGACCGGCCGCGGCCAGGCGGACACCACGCGGTTCTGGAAGTGCACGCCTTCCCAGCCGAACGGGCCGGGATGGGTCCAGGTCTTGAGCATCAGGTCGTACGCCTCGACGAATCGCGGGCGGGACAAGGTCGGTGAGACACCGGACACCAGGTACTCATAGGGCGTACCGCGCAGCAGGCCCGCGATCAGGCGGCCACCGCTGAGGTTGTCGACCATCGCGTACTCTTCGGCGAGCTGCACCGGATTGGCAAGGGGAATCCGCGCGCCGAGGATCGCGATTCTTGCCGTGCTCGTACGCTGCGCCAGCGCCGTCGCCATCACGCTCGCGTTCGGGCACATGGCGTGCGAAGAATAATGGTGCTCGGCGCAGGCGACCCAGTCGAAGCCGAGTTGCTCCGCGTACGCGGCCGCGTCGAGGGTTTCTTGGTAGCACTCCACCGAACGCGCCGGATCGAACTGTGCGTTGGACGTCGGCCAGCGCGTCGGGAGTTCACGCAGTGGCGCGTACGGCATCAGCGTGAAGAACGACGCCTTCACCGCGACTCCCCCGGCACGCTGGCGACGAACAGTTCGCCGGTGGCCAGGAAGTCGGTCACCAACGGTACGAAGCGCTCGGTCGCCGACAGGGTCAGCGAGTGCGCGCTGTCGGGGAGGAACGTGGCGGAGCAGGTCGGAATCGTTTCCTGGTAGATCGTTGCGAGAGCGGGCGGTACCTGCTGGTCGTCGGTGCTCCACAGCACCAAGGTCGGTGCCTCGATCTTGCCGAGAGCAGCTCGGAATTCTTCGGGATCGTTGCCCTTCAGCAGCGGCACACCTTGGGCGGCGTTGCGGGCTCGTTGCTGTCCGGCTTCCGGGGTGAAGAAGCCTTCCGGTACGGCAGGCGTCGGGCCGAAGTTGCGGAGGGCAAGCTCTTTCGGCGGCAGGGGCTGCGGTGGCGGGCCGGGCTTGAGGAATGCGAAAGGGGCCACGGCTACCAGGTTGCGGACCAGCTCCTGGTGTCGCGCGGCCAGCCACAATGCGCTGACCGCGCCGAACGATTCACCGACGAGCTGGACCGGCTGATCCGTTACCTGCTTGACGAAAGCGGCGAACACGTCGGCGGCCTCGACGATCGAATCCACCGCGCCGGTGCTGCCGTCGAAACCGGGGGCGGACGGCGCGTACACGTGGAAGTTGTCGGCCAGTTGCTCGAGGAACGGTGCTCCCGGCACCGATCCACCGACGGCGTGCAGGAAGACGAGCGGCTCGCCCGCGCCGCCTTCCAGGTACTGGATTTGTTTGCCGTCCAGTTCGAGCTCGGACTGCTTGAGGTTGGCCATGGTTCGAAGCCCTTTCGGTGCGCGAGGTGATCCGGTGCACCACGTACGGTACAGAGGACATCTACACTGTGCAAGGCTTCATAGTGGAGGCCTACATTAAATTGTCTTTGACCAGATTCTCGAGGCTGCCGATGCCGGTGATCTCGGTGCTCAGGACGTCGCCTTTGGCGAGATAGCGAGCTGGGGTGCGGGCGTGGCCGACACCGCTCGGCGTACCGGTGGCGATCACGTCGCCGGGGCGCAACGTGAGGATCGTCGACGCGTACTGGATCAGGTCTGTCGGTGTGAAGAGCAGGTCGGAGGTGTCCGCCTTCTGCATCAGCTCGTCGTTGACCGTGCAGCTGATCGGCAGCTCCGGGCGTACGCCACCTGGTAGCTCGTCGGGCGTCACCAGTACTGGACCTAGCGGTGTGGTGGCTTCGAACGTCTTGCCCTGTAGCCATTCCTTGGTACGGAACTGCCAGTCGCGCATCGTGACATCGTTCAGCACGGTGAAGCCGGCGATCGCCTCGGCGGCCTGTGCTTCGGTCGCGCGTCGTACGGTGCGGCCGATCACTACGGCGAGCTCGGCTTCCCAGTCGACACAGGACGATTCCGGCGCCAGGTCGATGGGGTCGTACGGTCCGATCAGCGCCTCGGCGTACTTGGCGAAGAGCGTCGGGTGAGCCGGCAGGTCGCGACCCATCTCCTGGATGTGGGTGCGGTAGTTCAGCCCGACGCACAGGATCTTGCCTGGCCGCGGTACGACCGGCGCGAGGCCCACGCTCAACGGATGCGCCGCGCCGGCGGTTTCGGCCGCGTACGTGGGCCAATCGTCACGTGTTAGCAGCTCGCCGACATCGGCGTACCCGAGTTCGATGAATGCGTTGGGGGTCTGGCGGGCGGCTCGGGTGCCGTTGGTGGTACGGATGGTCGCGAGTCTCATCGGTTGACCTCCTCGACGCGCCCGCGGTGCAGTTCGAGGCGCTCGATGATCGGGGTGTCGCTGAACCGGAAGAGGTCCAGGCCAGAGCTGGTTTCGATGGCGAGCGGCTGCCAGGACGGCACCACGAACAGGTCCCCGCGGCTGGCATACCATTTCTTGCCGGCGACGGTGATCTCACCTGCGCCTTCGAAAATTTGGTATACCGAAGCGCCGACCTCGCGGACGGCCGCGGTCGCGGTGTCCGGTGCCAGCCGGTGAAACTCGGCCCGCAGCGTCGGCATTACGTCACCGCCGGTCGTCGGGTTGGTGAAACGCACGGCGGCATGGCCCGGTTCGAGCGTCACGTCGTATCCCTCGGCTTCGAGCGCCAGCTGCTCGGACAACGCACGGTCGGTGTGTTCCCAGCGATAGGCGAGCATCGGCGTTGCCGGGGTTGGCCGCAACCTACTGAGTGGGCGCAGGCCGGGGTGACTCCACAACCGTTCCGACCTCGAAAGCTGCGGCGCTTCGCGGGTCTCGACCTCGTCGGGTCCGAACTCGAAGAACGTTGTGTCGGTGAAGTACTGGAAGGGGATGTCCAAGCCGTCGAGCCATGCCATCGGGCGGTCGGAGCTGTTGTGGTGCCCATGCCAGTTCCAGCCGGGTTGCGGGAGGAAGTCGCCACGGCGCATCGCGACTGGATCTCCGTTGACGACAGTCCACACGCCTTCCCCCTCGATGACGAACCGGAACGCGTTCTGGGTGTGCCGGTGCACAGGCGCGTCCTCACCCGGATTCAGATACTGGATCGCCGCCCAGAGCATCGGCGCCGCAAACGGCCGCCCACCAAGCCCCGGATTAGCCAACGCAATCGCCCGCCGCTCACCACCCCGCCCAACCGGCACCAGTTCCCCCGCCCGCTCAACCATCGGCAACACCCGATCCCACCGCCAAAGATGCGCCACCGCCTTCGACTGAGGAACCAACGGCATCAACTCCCCAATCTCCCCCCAAAGCGGAACCAACAACTCCTCCGCAAACCCCCGATACAACTCCCCCAACTCCCCCAAGTCCTCTGAATCACACCCCGAGCCGCACCCCGCCGGGTACTCCGCAGCACCTCCGGCTGCCTGCTCCGGGGCGTACTCAGGAGCGCACTCCGGCGAGCTGAGCCCGACACCATCCGCAGCCTGCTCCATGGCGTACTCCGCCGGATGCTCCACGGCACCTTCGGCTACCTGCGCCGAAGCGTGCTCCGATCCGTACACCGGGCCGCACTCCGCCGGGCACTGCGCAGCACCTTCGGCCGCACGCACCGGGGCATGCCCGGATGCGTACTCCGACGAGACGCCCGGGGCGCGCTCACGTGCGCACTCCGGCGACCTGTGCACAACACCTCCCGCAGCCCGCTCCGCCACGTACTCCGACGAGCCGCGCCCGACATCTTCCGCAGCGTTCTCCCGGATGTGCTCCGACAACCGCTGCACCGCACCTCCCGCAGCCCGCTCCGGCACATACTCCGACGAGCTGCGCCCGACATCTTCCGCAACTCGCCCCGGGATGTGCTCCGGGGAGCACTGCACGGCATCTCCCGCAGTTTGCTCCGGCGAGTGGTGCGCGGCGCCTTCCGGGATCTGCTCTGGTGAGTGGTGCGTGGTGCCTTGTGAGGTGTGGTGCGGGGTGGGCTCCGGTTGTTCGTCGCGGGCCTTGGGAGCACGCTGCGCATCCGGGTCCGCTCTTCGTACGCTGCCGGTTGCGTCGGCTGGTCGTCTGGTTCGTGTCATCGCCGGTGAAACTCCCTCGATCCCGCACAGTTGGAACCGCCCGGCGAGGTGCAGGGTCCCCGCCGGGCAGGCCACCAGCGTGCCCACTCGACCACCCTCCGCACACCATTTTCTGCCCTGCAGAACAGCTACCTCTGCCCCACCCGGCCCGCGAACCCCCACCCGCCAAAGCCCACCAAGCCCACCAAGCCCACCGAGGCCGCCGAGGTCCGCCGACTTCCGCGAAGAGTCACCTTTGAGAAGCCACCACGTGTTTTCGCACCGGGTTTCTACGCGGTGGCTTCCCAAAGCGGGGTCAGCGGGGAGTGCCGCAGCAGCTCGGGCAGCGGTTGATGCGAGGTGGGCTCAGCTGGGGTGGGCCACGGTGGTTCGGGGTGGCGGCTGATACGAGGTGGGGCCGCGGCGGTTCGGGCGGCGGTTGATACGAGGTCGGGTCAACTGGGGTGGGCCGGGGCGGGTGCGGGCGGCGGTGATGGGAGGTGGGGCCGGGGCGGCTCGGGTCGGCGGTCGATAGGAGGTGGGGCCGGGGCGGCTCGGGTCGGCGGTCGATAGAGGTGGGGCCACGGCGGTTCGCGTGGCGGTCGATAGGAGGTGGGGCCGCGGCGGTTCGAGGGGCGTTGAGGTGAGGTGAGGATTAGGCGGGGAGGGCGGCGGTGATTTGGGTGGCGGTTGCGGCTAGGTGGGTGATCCACTCGGGGAGCCTGGTGCGGTCGAAGCGGGCCGTTGGCATCGCGAGGGTGATCGCGGCTTCCGGGCGAGCGGACGCGTACGGCAGGGTGATCGCGACATCGGGGCGGGCGGACTCCTTCGCTGGGGAGATTGCGGCGTCAGGGCGGGTGGAGGCGTCCGGGTGGATCGCGGCGTCAGGGTGGGGGGAGGCGTTCGCCAGGGGGATCGCGGCGTCAGGGTGGGGGGACGCGTTCGGTGGGGGGATCGCGGGGTCGGGGTGGGTGGGGGTGGCGGGGATCGCGAGGCTGATGGCGGTGACGCCGGGTTCGGTGCGTTGGTCGTTGATTGCGAAACCACGTTTGCGTACCAGCGCCAGCTCGCGGCGCAGTCTTCTGAGATCGACATCGGCCGAGGTCTCGTACAAAGAAGCAAGCTCCGCCGGGGGCAGTGCGGCGAGCAGGGCTTGACCGCCGGCGGTGAGATGGGCGGGTAGTGCTTGGCCCATCCGGTCCCCCACCCGCAGCGGCCGCGTACATTCCGTCGTCATCACGAAGCGCGCTTCCGTACCGACGACCACCACCAGGTTCGACGTTTCGCCGACCCGATCGGTCAGCGCCCGCAGGTGCGGCCCGGCGACGCGGCGCAATACCGCGAGTGGAGCCTCGGTGACCGGCGCGGGCCGCAGCATCCGGCCGGGGAAGTACCGGCGATCGTCCGACCGCTCGGCGAAGTCCCGGTACACCAGCATCGCCAGCAACCGATGCGCCGTCGACGGCGACACCCCGAGCCGCTCCGCCGCCTCGGTCACCCGCAGCTGCCCTTCGTGCTGCAGCATCTGCGCGAGCACCAACGCGTGGTCCACCGAGTCGATCGCGTACGCCGGCCGATTCTTCATACCAGAAAATGTAGGCGACCGGATCAGGCCGTGCACAGCAGGCCGATTGTGCCGCATACTGGAGTTCTGATGCAGGCCAATCGCGTGACGACGCGTCGTCATCTGTCCACCAGTCCGTTCGCCGCCAAGGTCGCCGACTCGCCGAAGACTTTCGAAGTCGACGAGCGCGTGACTCACGATCGGGAAGGGCTGGGTCGCGTGCACTCGGTCGAACCCGGCGGCGTCGTCGTCGATTTCGGCGGCGGCAAGATGATCCGGATCGTGACCCCCTTCACCAAACTCCACCCACTCTGAGCCCCGTACGCCGCACAGCGTCCTGAGCCGCAAGCCCGGCGAGGGACGCTTCACATCCCGTCGCCGCACCCGACGCTGCGGACAGCGGCGCGGGGTCAGCGGCAGTCGACGAAGACGGCGAGCGCCGTACGCGGACGTACTGCCACCCGACGCGACCAGCGGCGTGGGGTCCGCGGCGGTGGGCGATGACGGGGAGTGCCGTACGCGGATGCGCTGCTACCCGACGCGGGGTCGGCGGCGGTGGGCGATGACGGCGAGTTCCGTACGCCGATGCGCTGCCACCCGACGCGCGACCAGCAGCGTCGGGTCAGCGGCGGTGGGCGATGACGGCGAGTGCCGGGCGCGGATGCGCTGGCCAGTCGACTCTGCGAAGGCGGCGAATGTGCGTGCCGTCGCTGCACCCGCGTCGCGGTCAGCGGCGGGAGGTGGCGAAGGCTAGGGCTGTGCGTGGGTGTGCTGCCAGCATCCGCAGGTTCTGGATGAGGCTTGACTCGGGGCGGGCGTCCAGGAAGCCGTACAGGCGCTGGTTGGTGACGAGGCCGTGGTGGTTGCGCTGCCAGACCTCGATACCGCGCGCGCCGCTGCGGCCGGCGATCGTGCCGCGCCACTCGTTGACGATGATGGTCCCGCCGGCGACGGGGGCCACGTTGGCGACGGGGTTCTCATTGGCGACGGGGGCCACGTTAGCGATAGCAGTCTCGTTGACGAGAGCAGTCTCGTTGACGAGAGCAGTCTCGTTGACGAGAGCAGTGCCGTTGGCGAGAGCAGTCTCGGCGGCGTGGGCCGTCTCGGCGGCGACGATCAGGGTCTTCTTGACGTACATGTCGCGTTTGGTCATGAAGCGGCACATGGTTGCCCAGGAATGGGTGATCTCGTCGAGGCCGTCGGCGTGGATGATCAGTCCGTCCAGGGTCGCGTCCCACTGCGCATCCGGCGCGAAGACATCGCGGATGCCGTCGACATCGCGCTCGTTGGTCATCCGCTCTGCCTCAGCAACAAACCTCGCGGCGTCCTCGATCAGTTCAGGTGCAGTCATCGGTTCACCGCTTCGGTCAGGAGGGCAGCCGTCAGCTCGGGCTGGTCCTCGGTGAGGTACGTGTAGGAATCGCCGACCGTGCGTAGGCTCGCGCCGAGACTGTCGGCGTAGCGCCGGGCGCCGGCCAGTGGGAAGACTCGGTCGGCGGAAGCCCAGATCAGGTGAATCGGCTTGCCGAAGGTGGTGGTCAGGGAGGTCGCGGCGGACCGCGTGAACCGTTCGTCGACCGAGCTGATCGCTTTGCGCCCGTCGTACCGGATCGCCGAGCTATTGAGGACCGGATCGACATAACTACGCATCGTCAGACGGTCGATCGGATACTTCGCCAGCCACCCGTACGTGTTTCGCCACCGCCACGCCGTCGGTGCGCGCAGCACCTGATAGAGCGCGCGGTACGTCAACGGATGAACGGCCGTCCGCTTGAGCAGCGGGAATCCTCCGGGTGTCGGCGGCCAGGTACAGTCCGGCGTCTCGCATGACGCGAGTACCAGGCTCCCGATCCGCTCCGGATGATTCGCGGCGGCCAGCTGGCTGTACGCGCCTCCCGAATCGTTCCCGAACAGGATCACGTCGCGGAGTTGGAGCGCCTCGATGAAGTCGGCGATCATCCTGGCGATCCCCGGCGGCGAGAGGTCCGCGTCCCGATTCACCGGGGTCAGGTGCGAACCCAACGGCCAGTCCGGCGTGAGACAGCGGAAGTGATCCGACAGCAGTGGCACCACCTTGCGCCAAATATTGGCATTCACGAGGTACCCGTGGACGAACACGATCGGCGGCCCAGTACCGCGCTCGTGGTAGCTCACCCGGCCCGAGGGAAGCTCGATGGTGTGTGGCGTACCCAGGCGGCTGTCTCTCATTGGATTGCGTGCGGGGTGCTGTTCGCGGCGAGGAAATCGCGGATCGTGCGGGCGAGCTCGATCGGCTGGTCTTCGGGGACGAAGGTGCGGGTGTCGGGGATGAGCGTGAAGGTCGCTCCGGGGATGGTACGAGCTAGGCGCCGGCCGTTCTTGCGGCGGAACCACAGGTCATCGGCGGCCCAGGCGATCAACGAAGGTCGGGTGAATGTCGCGAGTTGTCGTGCGGCGCGGCGGGTATGCCGTGGCGCCGTACCGCGGAAGAACTTCACCACATCGCGCCTGACGCCGGGATCGCGGAGCGGGGCTACGTACGAGTTCAGCACCTCGGGCTCAACGCCGTGCTTGACGATCGACCAGTAGAACAAGCTCCGGACTGGTTTGGTATACCAAAGTTTCGCCACCTGCGATCCCAAGCCGGGTATGAAGGTCAGCGGGCGCAATGGCTTCAGATAGCGCGGTGGGAACTGGCCGAACGTGTCGCAGGACGTCAGGATCAGTTGGTCGATTCGTTCCGGGTACGCGGCCGCGAGCATTTGCGCGATCGCACCACCCGAATCGTTGCCGACCACAACCACCCGCTCGAGGCCGAGCGCGTCGAGAAAGTCGATGACGAGGCGGACCATGCCCGGCGGGGTCAGGTCGGCGTCGGCTCGCATCGGGAACGGGTGCGATCCCTTGGGCAGATCGGGGACGATGCACCGGTATTCACCGGCTAGCTCAGGTACGACTCCACGCCAGATCTCACCGTTGCAGAGCGCACCGTGCAGGAAGACGATCGGAGCACCTGTGCCGCTGTAGCGATACCGGATCGCCCCTTGCGGGAGATCGAGCTGATGCACCGAGTCATCCAGTGGGTACGTCATCGCGGCTCCAGATCGTCCGGCCGACGGAATCTATTACATCCATTGCAAGAGATCCGTGGCACCGTAGCATGCCGATCACACTTCTTACAATCATTGCAACAGATGCGCCCCGGCGCCCGACCGCAGTACGCCTGGTGGTTGGCGGACGGCGGCCCGGGCAGTGGGCGATGGGACGGCGGCCCGGGCGGTTGGTTGCCCCGATGGGGCTCGTCAACCGGCCGATGGGGTCAGGTGTGCTGGGTACCCCGAACCGGTTTGGGGCGCGATGGGTACGCGTTGGTGGGCGCGGGTGATCGGCGCGATGGGTACGCGTTGGTGCGCGCGGTGAGTACATGTGGCGGGCGCAGTGGTGGATGGGTGGTGGGTGGTGGGTAGGTGCGCGTGGCGGGTGTGGGTGCGCGTGGCGGGTGTGGGTGCGCGTGGCGGGTGTGGGTGCGTGGTGTGGGTGGTGGGTGCGGTGGTGTGGGTGGTGGGTGCGGTGGTGTGGGTGGTGGGTGCGGTGGTGGGCAGGGAGGTTGCGGTGGACTCGGTCGGGGGGCGTCTGTGTGTTGAGTTGTCCCAGTTCTTAACCGGCTGACAGGTACCGAAGAACGGGTAGTGGTTCGATCGTTAACCGCCGAACGCGGGTACCGCGCGCTCAGCATCGGGCGGGGCTGACCATGTCTACCCGTTCTTCGGTACCCGATGGTGCAGGCGGTCGCGGTTGCGCACGGCGCGGTCTCGGCGGTGGGTGCGCGGGCTCGGCGTGGGGATGGGCCCGGCGGGGGTGGGCCCGGCCCGGCGATGGTGTGGCGGCGGGTGTGTGCAGAGGGTGGGAGACGCGGCGACGGGACACAAGCCGGCGGCGACGTACGCCGGGCGAAGGCAAAGCAGGGCGACGGCCGCGCGGGGTGGCGTGGAGTGGGGTGGGGCGGGGGTGACGCGGGCGGCGCGGGGCGGCGGCGTGGGCGGAACGGGGCGGCGCGGTGCAGGGCGGCGCGGTGCAGGTCGGTGCAGGTCGGTGCAGGTCGGTGCAGGCGGCACGGCGGCAGCGCGGGTGGGGCGGCGCGGGGCGGAGGCGGTGCGGGGCGGCGGGGCGGGCGGGGCGGGGAGTGAGGGTGGACGGTCGGATGGGGGCTGGGTGTCCGGGCGTGGGAGGGGTTAGTCGGCTAGGAGGCCGTGGGTGAAGGCGGTGGTGGCGGTGTGGAGTAGGCGTTTTAGTTGTTTGGGGTTGCGTTGGAGGCGGTCTTGGCGCCAGGCGAGGCTGATGATTCCGTTCCAGGCGGACCAGAGGACGGTGGCTGTTTCGTGCGGGTTGACCTTGCGGATGGTGCCGGCTTTGATGCCGCGTTTGATGGCGTCGACCATGCGCTGGTTTTGTTCGTCGACCGAGTTCGCGAGGCGGTCGGCCAGGTCCTGGCCGGCCGCGTAACTGCCGGGGTCGGCGGGGA
Source organism: Kribbella hippodromi (assembly GCF_039531045.1). NCBI lineage: Bacteria > Bacillati > Actinomycetota > Actinomycetes > Propionibacteriales > Kribbellaceae > Kribbella > Kribbella hippodromi. The sequence continues at coordinate 274,559 of NZ_BAAAPH010000004.1, forward strand.
ACGCGAGCATCCGGAAGTACTCGGGGTTGGCCAGGTAGAAGGCGAGGTACTCCTCCGCGGCCGCGTGCAGTTGCTCGACCGGATCACGGCCCTCGACGTACGCGAGGTCCATGAACTTCCGGTCGGCGACCAATGCCTTCTCGACCAGCGCGGCGTACAGGCCGGCTTTCGATCCGAAGTGGTTGTATACCGAACCGATCGCGACGCCGGCGGTGTCCGCGATCTCCTCGACGGTCACGTCCGCGACGGCACGCGTGGTGAAGAGCTTCTCCGCGGCGTCGAGCAACGCCTCGATCGTCCGCTGCGCCCGTGGGTCCACCACCACACACCCTCTCCCCTGCCACCGTCGTCAGTCCGCGGCTGCCCGTAGCTACTGCCCATCGGGCCACCGCTCTGTGAGCCAGCATTCGTCCACCGCGACAAGCACCAGTCACGTTAACAGGCGATGCAGCGTCACCGACGCCAAGCCAGCAGGATGAATGTGCAGCCGATCAGCCCAAGAGCGGAGTACGCGACGTAGTCGTTGACCGAGCCGTTGTGCAATCTGCGCAGCCCGGTGACGACAATCGGCTCCTTCGAGCGCCGGACGTACCAGAAGGCCAGCAGCAGCCCGGCGACGAGACATGCGCCGGAGATCAGCAACTCGTCCGGGGCAAAGTAGTCAAAAGATTGCACCGTGAGAGTCAGGCGGGTGCTGCCGGCTAGGGCGATTGTCGCGTACGCATTCGGGTCGAGCAGTACGGCGGCGGCCGGCGCGGCGATGTGACTGACCACGAGGTTCGGCAGTACGCCAAACGCGATGCAGCCAAGCGCGAGCGTGCCGAACGCGATCAGCATCCCAGGTCGCATCCGCTCCAACGGGTCGTAGTCGTCATCGCGCCGCCGGAAGAACGCCAGGTACGCGGCGCGGCCGAGTGCCGCAACGGTCAGTCCTTGCGCGACCAGCACCGCACCGAAGGCAACCGGATGCTCTGCCCGGAGCGAGTCGTGAATGAGCCCGAGTGACGCGTACCCGTTCAGCGGCGGGACGCCCGCGATGGACGCGGTCGCGACCAGGAACGCACCAGTGACGATCGGACGATGCCGCGCCAGACCGCCCATCTGCGACAGCCTCGTCATCCCGGTGGCATGCACGATCGCGCCGGCGCACAGGAACAGCAACGCCTTGAACAGCGCGTGATCGACCAAGTGGTATACCAAACCGGTGACCGCTCGCATCGTCCCGGCGCCGACCGCGGTGAGCAGTACGCCGACCTGCGAAATGGTGTCGTAGGCAAGCAGTCGTTTCAGGTCGTCCTGGGCGAGCGCGAGGGCGGCGCCGAGGATCGCCGACGCCGCGCCGAGCACCATCAGGATCGCCGGCAGTACCGTGCGGCCGGCGGTGTAGACGTCGAGTGTGAGGCGGGCGATCGCGACGACGCCCAGGTTGACCATCAGGCCGGAGAAGAGCGCCGAGATCGGGCCGGGCGCGGCCGTGTGCGCGTCGGCCAGCCACCCGTGAAAGGGCATCAACCCGGCCTTCGTACCGAAGCCGGTTAGCAACAGGCCGAGCGCGACCACATCGGCGGTCCGTACGCCGCCGGACAGGGATCGCTCGAGCTGCCCGAGGTTCAGGGCGCCGTGCCCGGAGTAGAGCAGCGCCACCGCGACGAAGACGCAGAATCCGGCCAGGTTCGTCAGGATCATCATCTTGAAGGTCGCTTCCAGCGCCCATGGACGCTCCAGGAAGAACCCGGCGAGGCCGTAGCTCGCCAGCGCCGCGACCTCAAACCAGACGAACAAGTTCAGTAAGTCAGCGGTCAGCGCCGTGCCGATCATTGCTGCCAGCAACAGTTGCGTCAGGCACGCGTACCACCCGGCCTCGTGACTGGCGAGACCGCCGAGCTCGGACAGGCTGTACAGCAACAGGACGCTGCCGATTGTTGCCGTCAGCAAGGCGAAGGTCAGACCGAACGGTTCGGCGGTAAAGGTGATTCCGAGTTCTGCTCCTCGTACCGGACCGACGTTGCCAAGGGCGTGACCGCTGAGCCGGCCACCGTACACGGCTGGTGCGAACGTGGCGAGCAGTGCGGCCGGACCGACGAGTGCGATGAGCGAGGCGATCAGCGAAGCCCGCGAGGAGAGCCGGGACAGCAGCGGGGCCGCCACCGCCCCGGTGATCGGCAGCGCGACCGCGAGCGGAAGCAGCGCGGGGTTCACACGTCACCCGCGCAGGCTGCGGACCTGGTCGGCGTCCAGCGTCCGGTGGTGCTGTGCGATGCGTACGACGGTGACCAGCAGGACCGCGGTGACAGCAACACCGATCACGATCGCGGTCAGACAGATGTTCTGCAGTACCGGATCCGCAATGTTGCCGTGGGCAAGGCTCTGCTCGGTTTGACCGCTCTGTGGATTGAGCATGACCGGCGCGGTCGAACCGTGCCGGTATGCCATCGAAAGCAGCAGCAGGTACGTCGATGACTCGATCAGGGACAGTCCCATCACGATCTTGATCAGATTCCGCCGGGTGAGCAGTACGTACAGCCCGAGCGCGAAAACGACCACCGCGACGAGATAATTGGCCAGGATCATCGCCGCTCCTCCGCTGCGCGCCCGTCGCCGGGCTGGTCGTCACGTTCGTCGGCCTCGTCCGGCGTCCAGTCGTGCCGCATCGCGAGGAACGTGAAGATCACGATCGTCAGCCCGGTCCCGACCTCGATCAGCTCGGCGAGCGAGAACGCCTGCAGGATGCCGCCGCTGCGGATCGTCTGTTCAGGGGCCAACGGCAACCAGTTCGCACTGAACGATCCCGCCAGCACCAAGCCCATCGCCAGTACCGCGATCACCAACGCCGCACCCGCCAGCTCCAGCACTTCCAGCAACCCCGGCCGAACAACCCGGGCGACGCGCCGATAGCCGAGGGCCGCGTACGTCATCAACACGAGCCCGAGGAACACCACCCCAGCAGGAAATCCACCGCCCGGCGAGTACCCGAGCAGGACCAGGTAACACCCGGCGATGCCGAGCAAGGGCAGCACGAGCCGGACCGCCACGCGGATCACCGCGGTCATCGCCGTGGCTTGCTCCGGCGCCGGCGTTCCGACCCGTTCGCCATCAGGCAGATCCAAGTCGCGGCCCGACTCACCACCGCCGGCGCCTGGACCGATCTCGTGCGACTCCGCCGCCCGCGCCTTCTGCTCCCCCGCGTCGGCCGCCTCGTGCGGGTCGTCGTGTTCCTGTTCTTCCGCGCCCGCGGTCTCCTCGCCGAAGTACTCGCGCCGCGGCTCCCGGCGCCGCGCCAGCAACAGCACACTCACCACCGCGGCGAGCAACAGGAACGTCTCGCCAAAGGTGTCGAACGCCCTCGTGCCGTACACGACCTCGTTGACCGGTTCCGTCGTACGCCAGTCCGGGATCGCCACCGCGAGCGCCTGCCGGGCGATCTCCGGCAGGGCGGCGTGTTCCCGCGGCAGATCGATCGCCGCGGCGCCGAGTACCACCGCGGTCAGCGCGGCCAGGCTCCAACCGACGATCGTCCGACGGTCCGCGCGCGCGTTCACCGGTGGTCCGTCGGCGGCTCGTCGAACGGTTCACCCAGCTCACGCTCGTCCTTCACATCGGTCCGCGCCTTCCCGATCGCGATCAGGTACAGCGTGGGTACCGCGATTGCGCCGACCACCACCTGTGCATGCGCGTCATCGGGCGCACCCAGTACGACGAACAGCAGGCCGAGTACCGTACCGACCAGCGACAACGCCATCGCCGCGCCGGCCAGATTGTGCAGCCGCACCACGATGATCGCGCCCGCCAGGATGACGGCGAGGCACAAGTAGTCCAGCACCCAAAACATCACCGGCGATCGCGTCCCTCGTCGGCCACCGCGCCGGACCACTGCCGGATGCCGGTCTTGTAGGCGGCCCGGCCGAGCGCGTGCGACGCGGCCGGATTGAGCGTGAGCAGCAAGAACGCGACCAGCAAGGCGCGTACGGCGTACTGTGACGTGAAGCCCTTGCCGACGGCAACGGCAAGCAGCGCCGGCATCGCACCCATCGTGATCACGATCGAAGTGCATTGAATTCTCGCGTACACGTCTGGCATCCGCACGACGCCGAGCGCACCGGAGATCGAGAAGAACAGCCCGATCGATGCCAACAGCAACACGATGATGGTCCTCACAACAACCCCCGCTCCAGGAACCGCGCCCAGACCAGCGTCCCCAGATAACCGAACGCGGCCATCCACAGCGAGACATCCACGTAGATGGAGCGGTCGGCGAACGCCGCGAAGAACAGCAAGGCCAGCGTCGCCTGGGTCGTGACCGCGTTGAGTGCGACCACGCGATCGGTCACCGACGGCCCGGCCGCGAGCCGGACCACCAGCAGACCGACCACCGCGAACTCGGCGATCGCGAAGAAGCCGAAGGCGTCAGTCAGCATTGGTCACCCGCTCGATCCGGCCTTCGAGCGGGCCGTTGATCGTCTCGTACCGGTGGCCGGCCGCCGGTACGACGATGCAGTGGTAGAGCAGCTCGCGCCGCTTCAGATCCACGTCGATCACTTGGTTGTCGACGACAAGCGAACTGAGCAGTCCGGTCGCGGCGACCCGGTCCACATCGGAGAACCTGGTGGGAACGATGACGATGCCGGTGCGGATCGGCATGCGGGGCGTCCAGATTTGGTATACCAAGCGCAGGTTGGCCCGGAAGACGTCCGTTGCGGTCCCGGCGGCCAAGCGGAGTAGGGCGAGCAGGCGCCTCGGGGCGAGGAACCACCACGGCCCGGCCGGGAAACCCAGCGGGACCAGCAGGAGCGCGCCGAGCACGCTGACCACGAGCCCGACCAGCAGGGACTCGACCGTCACCGACCAGGTCAGCAGCAGCCACACGGCGTAACACCACGCCGCCGGCGCAACGAGCCGCGGCATCCTGCCCTCCTTCCGCCACCCAGCGAGTACCCCGATCGGGACTCCGCATGCACCGCATGTCAGCGTGCAGGCGAGTCGCCGGCGGGCGAGTGAGCGCCGCGGGTGGACCAGCGAGCGGGCGGGTTGGACGAGCGCGGTGCGTCGGACGAGCGCGGCAGGTCGGACAAGCGCCGCATGCGTTGGTGAACGAGCGCCGCGGTCGGGCCAGGTCGGCGGACGGGCGACCTCGGCGGGCGGGCGAGTGCCGCGGGTGGACCAGCGAGCTCGCGGGTGGACGAGCGAGCGCGGCGGGTTGGACGAGCGCGGCGCGTCGGACGAGCGCGGTGGGTCGGATGAGCGCCGCATGCGTTGGCGGACGAGCGCCGCGGTCGGGCCAGGTCGGCGGACGGGCGACCTCGGCGGGCGGGCGAGTGCCGCGGGTGGACCAGCGAGCTCGCGGGTGGACGAGCGAGCGCGGCGGGTTGGACGAGCGCGGCGCGTCGGACGAGCGCGGTGGGTCGGATGAGCGCCGCATGCGTTGGCGGACGAGCGCCGCAGTCGGGCCAGGTCGGCGGACGGGCCACCTCGGCGGGCGGGCGAGTGCCGCGGGTGGACCAGCGAGCGCGCGGGTGGTGAGGGCGGCGGACGGTGAGGTCGGCGGGCGGGCTAGTGAAGGAGAGTGATGGCTGTCGTTACAACAAGTGCGAGTACGACGACGTCCGCCGCGATCATCAGGGCCGAGTCGCGTACCTTCACTCGTGACGCGATTGCACCGAGCATCAGCAAGGTGAGGCCAATTGCGGCGAGCACGCCGAGTACGGTGAGTTTGAGGCCGATCAGCACGCCCGCGGCGCCTGCGAGTTCCAGCAGGCCGATCAGGCGCCAGAGCTGTGGCGCCATGCCGAGATGGTCACGCACGGCCAGGCTCTGGCGAACGCCGAGCACCTTGACCCCGCCTGTCACGATGAACAGCACCCCGACCACGATCGCCAGCACGACAACCACAGCAACACTCCACTCGCCACTCGACGACCAGCAACGATCGCGAGCCTACAGCCGCGAGCCGTCCGCCAGCCGCGAATCAAGGCAACAACCGCGACCGCAGCTCCAACCGCGAACCATCCGCCAGCCGCGGAGGATCGAGGCGATAGCCGTGACTGCGGCTACAGTGGCGAGCCGGCCGGCAGCGGCGGATCGAGGCGACAGCAGTGGCTGCGACTACAGTGGCGAGCCGTCCGCCAGCGGCGCGTCAAGGCGACAGCCGGGACCGCGGCTACAACCGCGAGCTGTCCGCCAGCCGCGGATCAAGGCGACAGCCGGGACCGCAGCTCCAACCGCGAGCCGTCCGGCGGCCGTGGATCAAGGCGGTAGCCGTGGCTGTGGCTACAGGGGCGAGGCGTCCGGTAGGGGTGGGTCGAGGCGGTAGCCGTGGCCGCGTAAGGTTGACACCGCGGGTAGCTGATTCAGTGACAGGCCGGCGTGTTTCGCGGCCGATTCGAGTCGGCGCCGGAGCGAGGCGATCGTCACGTCGAGCGTCTTGGTGGATCCGAACCAGTTCTCGTCCCAGACCTTCGCCATCAGGTCCTCGCGCGACATCGCAGCACCCGCATTCAGTACGAGCGTTTCGAGCAGCTCGTACTCCTTCGGGCGAAGCACCAGCTCCTCGCCCGCGACCGTACACCGCCGGGCCGCCGTGTCGACGGTGAGTCCGGCAATGGCAACCGGGCCGTCGACGCGCTCGGCCGGACGTCGACGGAGGTGCGCGCGCAGCCGGGCCAGCAGCACGGTCAGACTGAACGGCTTGACCAGGTAGTCGTCCGCGCCGGCATCCAGACCCGAAACGATATCGATCTCATCGCCGCGCGCCGTCAGCATCACCAGTAGCAGTGCGGGCAGATCGGACCGCAACCGGCGGGCCAGGTCGACGCCGTCCACGTCCGGCAGGCCGAGGTCCAAGAGGACGACCTCGGCCTGCTCCCGACGCGCCACCGCGAGGCCTGATCGACCACTCCGCGACCAGAACGCGAGGTATCCGTTGCCAGTGAGAGCGCGTTCGAGCAACCGGCCGATGGCCTCGTCGTCCTCGACGATGACGACCACCGATCGGTCATTTCCGGCATTCACCTCCCCGACGTTAAGCAGCGCGGACTGAGAACCGGCTGAGTCACAGCTCGCGCAACTCCTCCACCGCCGGCCGACTCGAGCCGTACGCGCTGGCCAGCGCCCCGCCCGCGATGGCCCCGATCGCGACGATCAGCGTCGCCGCCAGGTACGTCCAAGGCACCGCCGCGGACGACGGCGGCGGATCGAACACGCCGGTCAGCACCTTGATCAGCATCGCCGACAAGGCCCAGGCGATCAGGGCACCACCGATGAGACCACCGAGCATGACCGCGAGTGCCTCACTCATCACCAAACCGCGCAGTTGCGCACGGTTCGCGCCAAGGACGCTCGCGATGGCGAACGTACGCCGCCGCTCGGCCAGCCCAAGGGCAAGCACCAACCCGCCGGCACCGGCCGCGATCAGTACCGCGAACGCGAGCTCGAACCGGGTCAGACCCGCCAGGTCGACCGAGGTGAGGCTCGAACCGACCTTCGACCGGGTCTGAGTCAGGTCGGTGATCTTGGCGGAGTCGCCGAGCAGCTTGTGTACGTCCGTCGCTACCGCCGCCTGGTTCTTGCCGCCCGTGTCGAGCAAGAATGCGCCGATCGCGTCGCTGCCGGTGGCCTTGGCGACGTACGCGGCGTTGGCGACGAAGAAGCTGTCCCGCGGCGCGGTCGGGAACTCCTTCACGATGCCCGCATAGTGGAACGGAACCGTCCGGAACGCCTTCGTCCGGCTGTCCTGGAGCCGCAGCCGGATCAGATCGCCCGGCGCGAGCTGGAAGTCCTTGACGGTCTCGTCGCTGACCAGGATCGAGTCTGGTTGCCGGGCCAGTTGGGCCATCAGGCCGTGCGCGGTCCCACCGACGAAGTACGCGTCCTGCAGGGCGGTTGTGTCGGCGATTGTGCCAGGCCGGACGCCGTACAGGTCCTGGAGATCCGATCCGACGTAGGCCAGTCGGTGTTGTAGCGGTTCGACCGCGCGTACGCCCGGGGTTGCGGCCAGCTTGGTGGCGGCGCCGGGGCCGACGATGACGCCAGGTGATTCGGTGACTGTGACGTCTGCGCCGTTGGTGAGCAGGGCGTCGACCTCGGCTTGTTGCCGGTACGTTGCGTTGAAGGTTGCCGTTGACACCGCGAAGGAGATCGCGAGGCCGAGTAGGACGACGGAACGTACGAGGGGCGTGCGTTGGCGGGACATGCTTGCGGCTGTCGTACGCGCCAGCCGTCCGGTGAGTGGGCGTACCAGGAAGGTCAGCGCGCCGCGGCCGTGCGCCAGCGCGAGGGAGATGAGGCGCCAGAGCAACAATGCGCCGCCGATCCACAACAGGGCGGGGCCGAAGAACGCCCAGTACGAGACCGAGATCGTTGGTACGCCCTCCGGTGCCAGCACCAACGAATAGTTGTTGTTGCCAGAGGCACGGAAAACCAATACGGCGACTATCAGGCAGATGAAGTCAAGGCCGAAGCGCATCCAGAGTGGGTTCCGTGACTGGTCTACCTGGCGGCGCGCGAAGACGACGCTACTGCTCCGCAGATCTCGGACCGCGGGCACCAGCACGGTCAGGCCAGCGATGAAGAGTCCGACCACGAAGGCGATCGCAAACCAGAGGCCGCCGCCGCCGAAAGATGAGCTGCCGAACGACGTACGCCCGATGATCGTGGCCGCGGCGATGCCTATCAGGCCGCCGAGAACGCCGGTCACGAGTGCTTCGAGCGCGGCCAGTCCGACGACTCGTCGCAGGCCGAAACCGCGTACCCGCAACAGTGCCTGCTCCCGCCGCCGGCGCGCCGCCCCCGAACCGGCAACCGCCGCCGTCAAGAGAGCGGCAAGCACGGCACCAGGAACGCCGAGAAAGAGGAACAGGATCTGCGCGTACGCCGCATCGCTCCGCGCCGCATCCAGCGCCGCCGCGAGATTGTCACCGACGACCGCCGACCCCGCCGAGGCAGCCTCCAGGTTGTGCGCGGCTCCGGTGACGGCCGTGTACGCCGAGGCCGGATCGTGTGGCAACGCCGCGTCGCGATGCGCATGAATCTGCGTCGTGATCGCCTGCGGATCGAGCCGCGAGACAGGTCCCATCACCGCGTCGAAACGGGCTGTCGGCAACAACAGCACATTGTCCGGCGGCGCGGACGGTTGCGATTGCGGCGGCGCTCCAACCTTCTGGAACAGGGAATCCGCCTGGGGCAGATCGATGACCCCGTCGACCTTGATGCGTACCGGCGGCAGACCCGGCCGACCAATAGAAACAGTGTCACCCGGCGCAACGTGCAGATTCGCGGCGGTCTGTTGGGCGAGCAGGACGCCGTCGGACTTGCCCGTCAGTTGCCGAAGCTGCGCCGGAAACAGCTGACGATAATTGCCCGGGATTCCCATCACGACCCCCGGACCAGTGGTCTGCGTCGATCCGGCGACAACGGCCTGGAACCCGGTCGTGCGCCCGAACTCGACGGGTGCCGCGGCCGCGATGCCAGGGGCTTGGCGTACGGCGGTCAGCACCGTACTTGGGTCGCCGCCAGGCTGCACTTCGACCTGCCAATCGACGGCGACGGTCGCGACCGCCCGGCTGGTCATCGTCGCTTTCGAGGCGGTCAGAAACGCACCGATAGCAGCAATCAACGCGACCGAAAGACCGATTCCGGCTGCCGTCGCGATGAGGCGGCCGGCCCGATGGCGTACCAGGCCCGCAAACCATAGTCCGAGCATCACGACACCCCCTCTCTGGCCGGTGCGACGAGTCGGCCGTCATTCATCTGCCAGCGATCCTCGAACCGGCTCGCGACGGCTGGATCGTGGGTTGTCACCACAAGTGCGGCGCCGGTTTCGTCCGCGGCTGCCAGCAGCGCGTCGAGTACGTGGCTTCCGGTTTCGGTGTCGAGCTGGCCGGTGGGTTCGTCGGCGAGGAGCAAGCGCGGTCGCAGGGCAAGGGCGCGGGCGATCGCCGTACGCTGCGCCTGACCGCCCGACAATGTGTCGGCCAACTGGTTCGCGAGCGATGCGATTCCGACCGTGGTCAAGGCGGCCGCCGCTCGCTCGTCCGCCTCGGCTTCGCTGGTGCCGGTCAGGATTGCCGCCAGCGCCGCGTTCTCCGCGACCGTCAGCGCGGGCAGGAGGCTCGGTCCCTGGAAGACGACCGCGATGTCGCGGGCTCGGTCCGTCAGCTCCGGCCAGTCGACCACGCCGCCGGTCGGTGTCTCCAGGCCGGCCAGCAAGTGCAGCAGCGTGGACTTTCCGGAGCCTGACGAACCGGTGATCGCGATCCGGGCGCCGGGCTCGACCTCGCAAGTGCAGCCGTGGACCGCGACGACGGCCTGTTCACCGTGCCCGAAGGTCCGGGACACATCCATGCAACGTACGAGGGTCATGCCGCGATCCTTCCGTCGGACAACGTGATCACGCGGTCCGCGATCCTGGTCACGGCCGGGCTGTGTGTCACGAGCAGCACGCCTCGGCCGTCACGGGCGCGGGCACGGATGAGGTCGAGTACCAGCTGCTCTGTCTGGCCGTCGAGTTCGCCGGTTGGTTCGTCGGCCAGGAGTACATCCGGGTCGTTGCTGACGGCAACTGCCAGGCCGGCGCGGGCGAGCTCGCCGCCGGACAGTTCGCGCGGCAGGGCGGATCCGCGGTTGGCGAGGCCGACTTGTTCGAGGAGCTGGTCTGGGAGCTGGCGCTCACGGCCGGTTTGCACCAGGCGGAGGTTGGCGTCGATGGTTAGGTGGGCCAGGAGGTTGCCAGATTGCAGGACAACGCCGAGGCGACGACTGCGGATTCGGGCGCGTTCCAGTTCCGGGCGGTGGCTCAGGCGTTCGTTGCCCAGGGTCACTGCCCCGCCGTCTGGCTCGTCGAGTCCGGCGAGACAGTACAGTAGGGTCGATTTGCCTGACCCTGATGGTCCGACGACGGCGACCACCTCGCCGCGGGCGACGCTCAGGCTGACGCCGCGGAGCGCGAGCGTTTCCTCGTCGCCGGCGCGGAAGAACCGGTACAGGTCATGACAGCTCAGCACGTCATCCGCCATCAGAGCCACCGGACCGAATCGGAGACGATCTTCCACGGGTCGACGTTGTCGGCGTTCACCGGTCCGGCCAGGGTCAGCGACAGTTGCTTGCCGGCGCGGTAGAAGACGTACCGCTCGAACGCGTCCCGGACGACCTTTCCGGTGACCGGGTCCTGGGCCGAGTCGCCTTGATATGTGATCAGGACGACCTGGCCGGCCGGGCGGGTGACCTGGCTGACCTTGCCCATCGTGAAGCGCGGGACCGTACGGCGTAGGTCGGGGACGAGCTTGCTGGTGACGGACTGGGGTGTTGGCGCGGTGGTCGCTGGGGTTGAGCTGACTTCGATGCGGTTGAGTTTGTCGGTGAACGACGTCGTGGTGGGGGTGTTGCTGCGGGCCCAGCCCTCGGGGACCTTGACCGCGAAACCCGACGCGGTGAAGGTCACGAACGCCTGGTTGTCGGGGATGTCGCCGGGCGGGTTCGACTCGGTCGCTACCGGCTTCGAGGGCTGGGTGCTGGACGGTTGGGTTGCTGAGGGCTGGGTTGTCGATGGGTTGTTGGTCGTGGGTGAGTTTGGGGAGGATGTGGTGGCGGGGTTGGCGGCGCCGGACGAGCCGTTGCTGCAGGCGGTGAGCAGCGTCGCGGTGGTCAGGGAGAGTGCGAGGATGGGCCAGAGCTTCATGACTTCGACGCTAGGAATTCCTCGGTAACGGGCCGGACCGGCCAGGGTTAGAGGACGGCAAAACCTGCTGTCCTGGAGCACTTTCGCGGGTCATCATGGGCGTATGCGGCGTCGTGTCAGCCGGGTCGCCATCGCGGCCGTACTGGTGTCCCTGATCCTGCTGGCGATCCCGTTCGCGATCGGTATCCGGGTCTCGTTCTTCGCCGGCGAACGCTCCGAGCTGGAGCGTGCCGCCCTCGCCGCCGCGGTCCAGGTCGGACCGGACTTCACCGCCAACGATCCGGTCGAGCTCCCGCCCGCGATGACCGACGGACAGGTCGCCGTGTACGACCGATCGCTGCACCTTCGCGCCGGAAGCGGCCCGGCGGTCGCGGACGGTACGACCCGGGCGGGTCTTGAGGGGCATGTGGTCCAGGGGCAGTCCGGGGATTCGCTGGTTGTTGCTGTGCCGGTTGCATCCAGCGAAAAGGTGATCGGCGTCGTACGCGCCTCGTCTGCGGTTGGTGGGGTGTGGAACCGGATCCTGCTTGCGTGGCTCGCGGTTCTTGGCGCGGTCGTGGTCGCGCTGCTGGTCGGGGTGGGGGTGGCAACGTGGCAGGCGCGGCGGCTCAGCGCACCGCTCGAGGCATTGGCGCGTACGGCCGATGCTGTCACTGCGGGGGATCTGTTCGCGCGGGCCGACCTCAGCGGGATCAGGGAGGTCGACGCGGTTGCCCGTGCGCAGAACACGATGGTTGAGCGGTTGTCGGCGGTGCTGGGTCAGGCGCGGCACTTCGCGGCCGATGCGGCACATCAACTGCGTACGCCGCTGGCCGGTTTGCGGCTGACCTTGGAGTCCGCGCAGTCCGAACCCGCGGCCGAGGCGCACGCTGCACTCGCCGGTGCACTTCAACGCACCGGCGAGTTACAGCAAACAGTCCAGGACGTTCTCGATCTGTCTCGATCATCGGCTGACGGGCCGCGGGGCGTACTGGGTACTGTCGAGTCGCTCCTCGCCGACGCAGAGCACCGCTGGCACGGTTTGCTCGCCGAACACGGCCGGCGGATCACCTTCGAGGCCGACGCGGCAGTTGCCGACCGCAACATTCCGCTGGCCAACTGCCGGCAGATCCTCGATGTCCTGATCGACAACGCCCGCACCCACGGCCAAGGCACGATCCAGGTACAAGCCCACGACACCTTCGACGCCACCACCATAGATGTCGCGGACGAAGGAACGATTGACTCCGACAGCGCCCAACTCTTCGACCCCAAACCACACCACGCCGGTCCGCGGATCGGGTTGCGGTTGGCTCGGGAGCTGGTTGAGGTCTGTGGTGGACGCTTGGTGTTGGCGGCGGGGGCACCTACTACGTTTCGGGTGTTGATTCCTGGAGAGTTCAGGTAGTCGAGGCGACCGTTCAGCCGTGCCTGAGCCCGCCGCAGAGGCTCACGATGGACCACAGCGACGATGACGGTCGGTTGGTGGTGACCGTCACGTTGCCGCGGTGAGACTTTTTGGAGTGGGCGGGCTAGCGTCGTTTGTGTGAAGGTGGTTACTGAATTGCCGGTGTGGGCTGCGCCGATGGCTGGGGGGCCGAGCACGGTTGCTCTGGTTGTGGCGGCGGCTCGGGCTGGTGGGCTGGGGTTTCTCGCTGGTGGGTACAAGACGCCGGATGTACTCGCGGCGCAGATCGCTGAAGCCGGGGCGAGTGGCGTCGCGTACGGCGTGAATCTCTTTGCGCCCAATCCGATTGGGATTGAGCGGGCGGATTTCGTGGCGTACGCCGACGTACTGCGGCCTGAGGCGGATCGGTATGGGATCACGCTCGGCGACGAACCTCGGAACGCGGACGATGACGGTTGGGACGCGAAACTTCAATTGCTGCTTGCGGCTCGGGTGCCGGTGGTTTCGTTCACCTTTGGGTTGCCTGAGGCGGAGGCGGTGCGGGCGCTTCAGGAAGTTGGGAGTGTGGTTGCGCAGACTGTGACGACTCACGGTGAGGCGGTTGCGGCGGCTGACCTTGGTGCGGATCTGCTGATCGTGCAGGCGCCGGCGGCCGGCGGTCACTCCGCTACCTTCACTCCCGAGCAGCCGCTGGAAGCGGTTGAGCTGCCTGAGTTGGTTAGTTCGGTACGGCAGGTGGTCGCGTTGCCGATCGTCGCGGCAGGTGGAATCGCGTCGTCGGGTGATACCGCGGCGGCGCTCAAAGCTGGTGCCCGTACGGTGATGGTCGGGACTGCGCTACTCCGTACGCAGGAAAGCGGCGCATCCGAACCGCACAAGGCTGCACTCATTGATCCACAGTTCAGCGAAACCGCGCTGACCAGAGCGTTCACCGGTCGTCCGGCGCGGGGGTTGCGCAATTACTTCATCAATCAGTACGAGGGGTCTGCGCCGCTCGGTTATCCGGCGATTCATCACCTGACGAGTCCGCTCCGGAAGGCAGCAACCGCGGCGAACGACACCACACTCATCCACCTGTGGGCAGGCACGGGCTACCAAGCAGCCCGCGCCGAACCAGCTGCTACCGCGCTGAAGCGCCTCGCCCCGAGCTGAACCAACCGGATGCTGCCCCGGGGAGGCGCGACCAGCTGGCTAGGTTTGGGCGCTAGTGGTGATTTGGGGTGGGAGGTTGAGCCACCAACCAGCTGCGGTGCGGGCTTCGTGGGGGGCTCGGGGGTCTTGGCGGAGGCGTTCCAGGGCTGGGCGGTGGGCGGCGATGCCGGCGCTGTAGGCGAGGCCGCTGAGGATTTCGGCGCTGTCCCGATGAGCCGCTTGGCGCAGGTGCTTTTCGATGGCGTGGTTCCACCAGCTGTCAGGCGCCTGCCCGTCCAGGTGGGCGATCGCGAAAGCAGCCACCCGGACCGTCTCGCTGGGTAAGCCGTCCGCGGTGACCATCAGCTGGGTGAGACGAAGCTCCGGCTCCCCACCCACGTACCGCAGCGCCGCCAGCAACGTAGTGCTCCACGCCGGATCGCCGGTCAGCGTCGACGGCTTCATCAGCTCGGCCCGAAGCGCCGCGGCCAACGAACGCTTGTACGGCGTCGCCGCAAGCAGCGCAGCCGCCGCAACCCGGATCTCCGAATCGGCATCGAACAACAACCCGTCCACCAACTCAGCAAGCACCTCCAGCTCACCAGTACCGGATTCGTCCACCGCACTTGCGCGAGCGGCGATCCCGTTCACCATCGCCGTACGCCGATCGTCCCGCCGTACCTCAGCCCCACCGCTCATTCGGAACTGCTGAAGCGCCGCCTCCGCCCGCGCCTGGTCGTACGCCGCCAATCGCCCACGCTCCACAGCCGCGGCGAGCGCGATCACCGCACCGGTGAACGCCTTGTCATTCGTTGGCTCAGCCAATTGATGAAGCAGTGCAGTGATGGCGTACGCGTGATCGCTCGCGCCCAACGCAGCGACCGTCGACGTCATGACCTGATGATCGGGCAGCGCAGCGGTGGCGGCGCAGACGTCGATGACTGCCTCCTGGCCGCTGGGATGCGCGACGAGACGGTTGAAGGCCGCGTACCGCAGGTTCCACGGCGTACCGCACGCGATCAGCATCTCCACCAGGAGCCGTTCGGCGATCGCCTCCCAGATCGGTTGCGGCAGGAACGCCATCGGTCGCGCATCGAGCAGCCCGGTCAGCTCATCCCACTCCGCGCCGGAAATCGCGTCATCCGGCGAACAGGCCAGCTCAAGCAACTGATTGATCCGTCCAGCCGGCAGGGCAATGTTTCGTTCCGGCACGCTCAGCGGCGTACGCCCCAACTGCTCGAGCAAATCGAAGATCGACGTCAAGCTGCCTGTCGGCAACGCCAGCAACCGCTCGTACCGCGTGATCGCCCCACGCGGCGCCCGCAGCGAACCAGCCTCCCAGCGCTGAATTGTGGACGGATGGACCGGCCGGACGACCTGATCGGGCAGCACCCGCGCAAACGCGGTCCGGGTCCGAAGCCCGGGGTCCGGTCCGGCCAGACGGTTCACCCGCAGCATCCACCCCAACCACCGCTGAATCCTGTTCACCATCGCCCCTCCCCTCGCGCGGTGTACCACAGAACTGTCCTCGAAAGGTAGGCCTGTGCACAACCGGGTCAGCTCCGCACAACGCGACCGCCGGACCGGGGCCGGCGCCGATCGTGGAAGCACCGACACCTCGAGGAGACAACGCATGAGGAGCTTGGCGAAATATGTCGCGGCCGCCGTGGGCGTACTCACGCTCGCGATCAACGTTCCGGCCGCCCACGCGTCCGACGGCGGCAACGGCATCGGCGGGAATCCGGTGAACTGCACCGGCAACTGGACGGTCGGCCCGGCCGTACCGGTCAAGGCCAGTGACGGGCGCACCATCGGCTATTCACAGATGTGGTGGTCGAACAGCTGTCAGGGCAACTGGACGCGGGCGTGGACCGTCAACGGCCAGGCGACCGTGATGGAGAGCAGCATCGCGCAGGGCATCCCGCCCGGCCCGAACCGGCGGTTCGCGATTGCGAACGATTACGCCAATGTCCACTTCACCCTGTACGTGCACGCCAGCCCGACCGAGAAGATGTGCGGCAGTACGAAGATGTGGGATCCGGTCACCACCAACTGGGCCTTCACCGGCGTCTACTGCCGGACCTGAGCCACCTCCCAAAGACCGAACGGCGGCCGGCAGCGGGGGGCTGCTGGCCGCCGTTCGTGCCGGTGGCAGGGAGGGGGCCACCGGCGTTCAGGGGATACGTACTAGGTTCAGCGCTGCCTAGGTTCAGCGCTGCCAGAAGCGAACGTAGTCGATCGACTTCTTCGCCGACACGGTCGCCGGGTTCGGGTCGAAGTCGGTCTTCGAGTACACGTACAGATCCTCGATGATGTTCGTGTTCTCCGTCGGGGCGCCGGCCACGCTGCAGACCAGGTTGCCGTCGATGTAGAACTTGGTGCCCGACGCCGAGATGTCCGCGCCGTACACGTGGTAGTCGGCGCCCGGGTCGAAGCCCAGATCCACCTCGCAACCGCCCTTCGCGCCGGCGTGCGACGTCAGGTACAGGTGGCGCGGCCGGTCGCTGTACTGCTCGTAGACGTCCGTCTCCTGCCACGAGTTCACCCCCGAGGCCTGCCAGGTCCAGAACCCAGGCCAGAAACCGCGCGTGTCAGCGACCGTGCCGCCTTGGGCATTGCGAAGGTCGTACGTGAGCCTCGCCCGCGACTCCATGTAGCCGTACTTGAAGGTCACGCCGCTGCTGCCCGTCGACGTGAGCAGGCAGGACGTCCAGCCGTACGAGGTCCCGGACGGCGCCTGGTACTGCTCGCGCTTCGCGGTCATCGTGACCGCTCCGTTCGCCTCGGTGCAGTTGCGGTCCAGGTTGTACTCGAGTTGCTGATTGCCCTTGTTGCCGCGGCCGGCGTCGGGCAGCGCGCTCGAATTGCCGTTCCACTTCGTCCCCCAGTCGACCGCGGAACCGTTGAACTCGTCCCACCACTTCATGTTCCAGCCGGTACCGGCACCGACCGGCTGCACTCCGGCGGGCGGGTTGTCGCCCGCCTGCACCTTCGATCCACCGGGGTCGGCGCTCGCGCTATGGGCCGCGAGCAACGATCCGGTCAGGGCGATCAGGCCGGCAATCGCCGGCACCACAAGCTTGCGGTGAAACATGAGGAATCTTCTCCTTGTCCTGCGCCGGCGTCCGGCGGCATGGGGGCGGACACAATGGATTACAGTTTCCGGAAACTTTTGGCAACGGTGCAGCAACAGCTTGCCACGGATTCCAGCGATGTGCCAGCATCGGAACCGTCCTTCCCTGGAGGTGAGGTTGCGGTGCGGATTCTCGTCACCGGTGCGGCGGGATCCGTTGCACAGCAGGTACTTCCGGCCCTCAAGCGCCGTTACGAGGTCCGGCCCGTGGACCTGCCTGACGGCGACCTGAGCGATCCCGGCGTCGCCCGCCGGCTGGTGCACGGAGTCGACGCGATCGTGCATCTGGCCGGCAATCCGGACCCGGCCGCGAGCTGGGAAGACCTGCACCGGTCGAACATAGTTGGTGTTACCAACATCCTGGCCGTTGCCGGCGGCACCAGAGTGGTGCTGGCCAGCTCGGTGCACGCGGTCGGTCAGTACCGGCTCGGCGGCGTCGACGCGCAGCGGCCGGCCGCACCGTGCTGCAACTACGGTGCCACCAAAGCGTTCGCCGAGGCAGCCGCGCAGGCGCATGCGTACCAGACCGGGGGCACCGCGATCTGCCTGCGGCTCGGGGCGTGTACGCCGACGCCGCCCGCGCGCCAGGCACTCGAACTGTGGCTTGCGCCGGAGGACCTTCAGCAGCTGGTCATCCGCGCGCTCGAGGCGCCCGCCCGGTTCGCGATCGCGCCTGGGGTCTCCGCGAACTCCGGTAGCCGATGGTCGACCGCCAACACCATCGGCTACCGGCCGGCCAAGGACTCTGCCCAGTACCGGACGCAGGTCGACGATGTGCCCGGATGGGCGACGTGTGAAGGAGCGACCGCATGACCTGCCGACTGATTGCCGAGACCGAGCTCACCGATGAACAGGATGCTCAGCTCCGGCTGCTGCTGGCGAAGGCGTTTCCGGGCCGGGCAGCGCACTTCCGTCAGCAGTCGTGGTGGCTGGCGCGTCCGCAGTGGCGGCTGATTCTGAGCGACGACGGCGTACCGGTCGCGCACCTCGGCATCGAACGCCGCCGGGTCGGGGTCGGCGATGAAGACGTGTACGTCGCCGGGGTCGGCCACGTTTGCACCGATCCGGCGTACCGCGGGCGCGGTCTTGGTCTGGACCTGATGAAACATCTGCGGGCGGTGCTTCCGGCGCCGTACGGTCTGCTGACCTGTTCGCCCGCCGTGCAAGGGTTCTACGAGTCCGCCGGCTGGGTCGAGGTCGGGCCCGGCGTGACGATGACGAACGTCTACACCGGCGAGACCATCGAGTCCTTCACCCATCCGGCGATGGTCCTGGGCGACAACTTTCCGTCCGGACGGCCGATCGACATCCGCGGCCTGCCCTGGTAACGCATCCCTGGACTGACCGGTCGAAGGTGCGGCTCCCCCGAGTGCAACGCCGCCGCACCCCACTCCCGGTCCGCAGAGGTCGCCGCCGTGGCGCCGCGGCGGCGACCTGCTGCTTTCAGCCTGCCGTCACCCGGCGGACGATCGTGAACGCCTCGGCCAACCGCCCGGCCGGCAACTGACCCGCCGCCCCGACCGCGGCACAGCGCTGCCGCACCGACTCGACCTCGATCCCCGGCTGACTCTGATGCTCGGCCAGCGCGGCCACCTTGAGGTCGAACGTCTCGGTGATGTCCACGTAGTGCTCCGGCTCCGGCGGCTCACAGAACCAAACCTCCGGCACCGGCCACGTACCCAGCTCCGCCAACTCCGGATGCACGTACGGGTTGAGCGCATCGGGATACACCGCGCAAGCAGCCGCCGCGCCGACCGCCGCGTGATCAGGATGATCCGCCTCGCGCAACCGCCACGTACGCTCCGGCGAACTGGTCATCACCCGATCCGGCCGCTTCAACCGGATCGCCCGGGTGATGTCGCGACGAAGGTCGATTGTCACCGTCAACCGCCCGTCCGCGTACCCATCGAGGAACTCGACGTCCGTCACCCCGATCGCCGCCGCGGCCGCGCGTTGTTCAGCCTCGCGCAGCTGCTGGATCGTCTCCCGCGGCTCGCCCTGCCCCGCTTCACCACGGGTGACGACCAGGTACGACACCTCGATCCCGTCGCGGACCCACTGCGCGATCGTTCCGGCGGCGTTGAAGTCGACGTCGTCCGGATGGGCGAAGACTGCGAGTGCACGGGTCATTTCAGGGCTCCAGCGGTCAGGCCGTCGACGATCCGGCGCTGGAAGAGCAGCGCGCCGATCACCAGCGGGACGGTGACGGCGACACCGGCCGCCATTTGGGTACCGAACGGTTGGTCGAACTTGTACTGCCCGGTGAACAACGCGGTGATCACCGGAGCAGTCCGCATCGACTTCTCGTTCGTCAGTGACAACGCGATGATGAACTCGTTCCAGGCCGCGATGAACGTGATGATGCCACTGGTGAAGATCCCGGGCATTGCCAGCGGCAGGATCACCGAGCGGAACGCCTGCCACTGACTGCAGCCGTCCACCTGCGCCGCGTCCTCGAGCTCCGCGGGCAACTGTTTGAAGAAGGCGGTCAGGTTGAACACGGTCAGCGGAAGCCCGAAGCTCAGGCTCGGCACGATCAGCGCCTGGTACGTGTTGATCCAGTCCAGCCCGACGAACAGCTTGAGCAGCGGGATCAGCAACGTCACGCCGGGGAACATCGAGGTGGCGATGATGACTGCCAGCACGACGTTCTTGAACCGGAACTGGACCCGCGCGATCACGTACGCCGTGGTGATGCCGATCGCCAGCGTGATCACCGTGGTCGTCCCCGCGACGATCAAGCTGTTCAGCAACGCCCGGCCGAACCCGTTCCGCGCCGAGAACGCGGCCTTCAGGTTCTCGAACGAGATCGGCGCCGGGAAGAGGGTGGTGGCGAACTGATCGGACGGTTTGCGCAGGGCGCTGACGATCATCCAGTAGAACGGGACCAGGCAGTACAGCACGATCAGCCCTGACCCGAGATCGGCCAGCCGGAACTTGCCGAGGCCGCGCTTGGGAGGTTGAGTGACGGGCCGCAACGGCCTGGCCGGTTTGGGGCGTACTGCTTCAGCTGCGATGGTCATCGACTCTCCTTGAGCCCGCGCCCGATCAAGTCGGCACCGAGCACTCTGACAAAGATGAACGCGATCAGCGCGATGTACAGGAACAGCACGGTCGAGTACGCGGCGGCCGGACCGTACCGGACGTTCGACATCTCGTACTGGGCGAGCGTCGACAACGTCTCGACCGAATGTTTGTGTGCACCTACCAGGACGAACGGCAGGTCGAACATCTTCAGCGCATCCAGAATGCGGAACAGGACCGCTACCACCAGCGTTGGCCTGACCAACGGGATGGTGATTCGCCAGAACGTCGCCCAGGTACCGGCGCGGTCGATCTTCGCGGCCTCGTACACCTCCTTCGGGATGATCTGGAGACCGGCCAGCACCAGCAACCCGATGAACGGCGCGGTCTTCCAGATGTCCGCGATCAGCACCGTCGTGAACGGCGCGGACAGGAACCCGAAGATGGTCGAGTCGTCGGCCGTCCAGACGATCTGGGTGTTCAGGACGGCGTTCGCGATGCCGTCGCTCTCGAACACCCACCGCCACAGCAACCCGGAGATCGCCGTCGGGATCGCCCAGGGCACCAGAACGCTGACCCGGACCAGGCCCCGGGCGCGGATCGCCCGGTTCATCACCAGGGCCATCGCGACCCCGAGCACGATCTCGGCCGTCACCCCGATCACGGTGAACAGCGTCGTGTTCCAGAACGCGTTCCGGAACGCTGCGCCGGACTCTCCGCTGAAGATGCCGGCGAAGTTGCCGAGGCCGAACGACTCGGTCCGTTCGAGCATGCCGCTCTGTGGGTTGACCTGGTCGGCCACCTCGACGAACGCCAACCGGATCGCCGCCAGCACCGGGTACCCGACCACCAACGCCAAGGTCAGCAGGGTCGGGGAGAGCATCAGGGCGGTGGACCACCCTGAGCCTTTCCGGTTCGGGGGCTTCACCGTGCTTCGTCCGGTCCGCTCCTGGACTATTGTCGTCATTTGCCGACGATGCCGCTCAGTCGCTGCTGCAGGTCGGACAGGGCCTGCTCGGACGTCTTCTGGCCGGTCAGCGCGCTGGTCACTTCCTCCTGGATCGCGGCGGTGGCGTCGCCGTACTTGATCACCGCCGGCCGGGGCGCCGCGTTCATCAGGCCTTCCTTGAGCATCGGCATGAACGCGTACTGCTTGACCAGATCGGGATCGTCGTACATCGCCGTGTACGCGGGCGACTGCGCCGACTGGACCATCAACTGCTTGGCGGTCTCCTGGCTGGTCATGTACTTGATGAAGTCCAGCGCGGTCTTCTTGTTCTTCGCGTACTTGCTGATCGCCAGGTTGTTCGAACCGATCGTGCCCTTCCCCGGACCGTTCAGCCCCGGGATCGGTGCGACGCCGAACTTACCGGCGACCTTGCTGGAACCGTCGGTCTTGTTCGCGAGCGTGTAGACGTAGGACCAGTTGCGCAGGAAGAGCAGCTTGCCCTCCTGGAACGCGCGCCGGCCGGCCTCCTCGTCCCAGGTGATCGCGGCCTTCGGAATCCGGCCGGACTTGAAGCCGTCGACCAGGAAGTCCAGCCCCTGCTTGGCTTCCGGCGTGTTCAGGGTCGGCTTGCCGTCAGCCCCGACGACCGAGCCTCCGGCCGAGTTGATCGCCTCGGACGCGTTGACGGTCAGCCCCTCGTACTTGTTGAACTGCCCGCCGTAGCAGTCGACACCCCTTGCCTCCGGCAACTTCAGGACCTTGTCGCAGGCGGTCTTCAGCTCGGCCCAGGTCTTCGGCGGCTGGACGCCGGCCTTGGTCAGCAGGTCGCTGCGGTAGTACAGCAGCGCGGTTCCACCACCCCACGGAGCGGCGTACAGCTTGTCGAAGTACTTCACGCCCGAGACCAACGACGGCAGGATCTGGCCCAGCGGGAACTCGCTCTGCGGTAACTCCTCCACCCAGCCGTTGGCCGCGAACTCGGCGGTCCAGACGACATCGAGGGATACCACGCCGTACGAGGACGACTTGGTCTGCGCGTTCTGGATCAGCTGCTGCCGCTGCCCGTCCGCCTGCGCAGGCAGCTCGACCAAGGTCACCTTCTGGTCCGGGTGTTTGGTATTCCATTTGTCGAGCAGGCCCTGCTGTACACCGCTGGAGTCCTTGCCGGTGACGAACGTGATCGGTCCCACGCCGTCCAGAGCGTTCGATTCGGACTGGGCCACGGGCTTGGGATCGGCTGTGCAGCCGGTCAGGGCAAGCGCCGCGGCGACCAGCAGCGCGGGATAGCGGTACTTCATGGCAGGACCTCCAGAGTTGCTCCGCCGGCCAACGGCCGGCCGCGGACATCGGTGGCGGAAAGGTGGTAGGTACCGGGCTGGTCGAGCGCGACGAGCGTGTCGAAACGCTCCAGCCGCCCGCGGCCGATCCCGAGCGTCGTGGTGGAGACGAGTTGACCGCTCGCGGTGGTGACCCGGAGCAGGACGGGTCCGTGAGCTGTCACGCCGGTGCTGACATCCACACTGCGCGTTGCCTTCACCTGCGGATGCGAGAGCTGTGTGATCTGGGTGACCTGCTGCCCGTTCGCGGTCCAGATCGGCGCGGTGTCGATGGTCCGATCTTTGGTATACAGAACCAGTTGGGCCAGTGCGGTCTTGCCGTTCGGCGGTGCCGGGTAGCTGAACGGAAGTTGGTTGCCGCTGGCAACCTGCACGCCGTCGAGGTAAAGCTCGGCCCGTTGCACACCGGCCGGAAGCTGGTCGGCCGTTGCCGTACCCGCAGCCAGCCGGAGTACCGGACGACGATCCGGTGTTTTGACGGCACCGGTCAGTTGCGCGAGCGCCTGATAAGTACGCGTCGGCTTGTTCGGGTACTCGAGCAGCGTCCAGCCGTGCCATTCGTCGTTCGGTGTCACCTCGGACCACACGAACCACGCCAGCCCGGAGACGTACGATCGTTGCGCCGCGAGCTCGTACGCCCGGCGCAGGTAGTACGCGCGCTGATCGTCCGGTACCAGCCCCATCCACGTCCGCACCGACGAGTACGAGAACTCCCCCAGGTAGATCTTCTTGTGCGCATCGCCCTGGCGGACCATCTCGGACCGCAGCCGGTCGATCCCGAGGAAGTTGTCGTCGAACTCACCACCGGCCGCGTTCTCGCGGACCTTGGCCGGATCATGGTTGTCGGGATGCCGGTCATCCGTGTACGGGTGCGCGCCCATCACGTCGAAGAAGTCATCGTTGCGTGCGGCATCGGGATACTTGCGCAGCGCGGTGTACACGTTCCGGACGAAACCGGGATCGGTGCGGGTGGTACCGCCGAAGATCACGTCCGCCTTGCGGTCCTTCGCCTTCACCGCCAGGTACCCGGTACGCAACAGCTTCGCGTAGTCGGCCGGGTCCTCGACCGGCTTGTAGAAGTCGCGCCAGTTCTCCTCGTTCCAGATCTCGTAGCTGTCGACCTGGTTCCGGTACCGCGCGGCCAGCGTCTGCACGAAAGAGCTGAACTCCCGCAACTCGGCCGCGTTCCGCGTCGGCGGGTACCAGATCCGCTGGCCGTAGTCCGGAACGGTCGCGACCAGATCCGGATGCACCCAGTCGGGCGTCGAGTTGACGTGTACGGCAGTGCTGATGCCGCGCTGCTTCGCCTTCTCGAAATAGCGATCGAGCACCGACCAGTCGCAGGCATCACGTCGCGGGCACAGGCCCGTCCAGGACGCGACCACCTGCGCACGTCGTACGCCCGCCTCGGCCATCTTGTCCAGCGAGGCATCGAGATTGTCCGCGGCCGGGTACACGAAGGCCACTGCGAGATCCCGGACCCGGGCCGGCGAGACCGGCTGGTCCCGTTGCGGTTCCGGCAGAACGACACCCGTCGACGCCGGAGCGGATGGTATACCAACGGCGTTTCCTGCAGTCGTACCCGATACCGCGCCGAGGGCGAGAGCGGTTGCGAGCAGGACGGATCGAACTCTGGAGCGCATGATGAATCACTTTCCGCGCACCCCGTTGCGCTTGAGGGCAGCCCCGTTCGACCGCGGGCCGTCGGCACGCGGTGGTCAGGGGGTGAGTGGGTCAGTCCTGGCTGGGTAGCGGCCTGGACGGCCAGTGGATTTCGGTGGTCACCGGACCGGTCGACTCGCGGACGATCAGCTGCGTGTCGACCTCGATCGGCCCGGCGTCCACCTTGTCGCCGGACTGGAGGAGGTTCAGCAGCAGGTCGACCGCGAGCGAACCGATCTCCTCGACCGGGATTCGGACGGTGGTGAGCTGCGGGCGGATCAGCGACGCGACGAAGGTGTCGTCGACACCCACGACGCTGATGTCGCCGGGAACGGACAGCCCGCGATTGGCCAGTTGGAGCATCAGGCCGATGGCGGTCAGGTCATTGTTGGCGATCGCCGCGGTGACGCCGTGGGCGGCGACGATGTCGGCCGCCTGGACGCCGCCCTCGACGGACTGGGCGAACGGGCCGAGCTCAACGAGCTCCATCCCGAGGGCCTTGCAGGTCCGGCGGACGGCGGCCCGGCGATGCTGGTTCGACCAGACGGAGCGCGGCGCGTTCACGTACGCGCATCGGGTATGGCCGAGCGCGTACAGATGCTCGACCGCCTGCCGCATCCCGTCCTCGCTGGAGGCGACGACGGTCGGCAGACCGCCGGCGCTCCGGTTCACCAGCACGGTCGGAACCCGGCCGGCGATGTCGACCAGCGTCTCGCTGGGCAACCGCGACGACCAGAAGATCAGGCCGTCGACCTGCTTGGACATCTCGGCGACCGCTTCCGCCTCTTCACCGGCGTGCGCGTCGCTGTCGGCCAGGTAGATGCCGTAGTTGCGGGACCGTGCGCGGCGCTGCACGGCCTTGATCATCGGTGGGAAGAAGGGGTTGACGATGTCCGGCACGATCAGCCCGACCGATCCGGTGCGGGTCGACCGCGGCGTCGGATCCGGGACGTAGCCCAGCCGCTCGGCAACCGCCAGCACGTGCGTGCGGGTCGCGGCGTTCACCCGGTCGGGCATACCGAACGTCCGCGACACCGTTGCCTTCGACACCCCGGCCTCAGCCGCGACGTCCGCGATGGTCACCGCCATTCCGACCTCCTTCACTGTGCTAGAGCCTGCACTGGCGGTGGAGACGAGTCAAGACCATTCCGGCAACTATTGGCAAAGTTGCTGCAACACGACCATACTGATTCCAGATTCGCGGGGCCGGACGGCGCGGATCGGACAATGCGCGGCCGGCGGTGGTGAGGAGACGGGTTTGCGGATCACAGATGCGCGGTTGACGGTGGTTCCGGGCCGGGGGCAGGACATGCTGCTCGTCGTCGTCCGGACCGACGAAGGGGTGCACGGTCTCGGCGAGATCGGGGTGCGTACTTCGCCGGGGGTGTCGCGAGCGGTGCTCGAGCACCTGCGCGGGGTACTGATCGGCGCGGACGCGACGCGGATCGAGCACCTGTGGCAGACGATGAGCCGCGGCGACTTCTTCCCCGCCGACCGCTCGGCCGGCTGCGTCATCTCGGCGATCGACATCGCACTGTGGGACCTTCGCGGCAAGGCGTACGGCGTGCCGGTGTACGAACTGATCGGCGGCCGCGTCCGTGACTACATCACCTGCTACACCCACGTACACCCCGAAGGTCACGACACCGAAGCGGTCGTGGCGAGCGCCCGCCAACTGGTCGGGGAAGGCTGGCGGAACCTCCGGCTGGTGGTCCCGACCGCGGGCGAGGTGATCGAGCCGCGGCAGGCGATGCGCGTCGCGATCGAGCAGTTCCACGCCGTCCGCGATGCCGTCGGCAACGAGGTCGAGCTGATCATCGACGCGCACACCCGGCTCGATCCACCGGAAGCGGTCACGCTCTGCCGGGAACTCGAGTCCGCCCGCCCGTACTTCGTCGAGGACGTGTTGCGCTCCGAGGACCTGGACGCGTACCGGATGCTGCGCTCACGGACGGCCGTACCGCTCGCGGCCGGCGAACAACTCACCTCGAAATGGCAGTTCCGCGCGCTGATCGAGGGTGACCTGATCGACCACGCGCGGATCGATCTCGGCATCGCGGGCGGCCTCACCGAGGGCCGCAAGATCGCCGCAATGGCCGAGGCGCATCACGTCAAGATCTCGACGCACAACCCGCTCGGCCCGGTCTCCACCGCCGCCGCGATGCACTTCAACCTGACCTGCCCGAACTTCGGCCTGCAGGAAATGCCACCACAATCGGTGCACAAGGCAATCAATCACCCGCACACGCTTGCCGACGGCAACCTGAGCGCGCCGCGGCTGCCCGGGCTCGGTGTCGACCTCGACCACGCAAGGATCGAGGCCTCCACCGCACCGTCCCGGACGCCACAGATGCGGCGTCTGGACGGTTCGTTCACTAACTGGTGAGCACCGGCTTGGCGCGGCTGGTGCGCCGCCAAGCGACTACTACGGCTGCGATGAAGAGGAAGAACGGCAGCGCTCCGATGGCCCAGCTCAGGCCCATCGGCGGACCCGGCTGCTTCAGGACCGCGAGGTTCTCGAGCTCTCCGGTCCCCTTGCCTTGCGGGCCGTCGACGGCGAAGCGGAACGTCCAGTTGCCTTCGGCACGCAATGCTTCGATGTCCAGACCCCACTTGTCCCGAGCGCGTGGATGCCGGGACAGCTTGCTTTCCAGCACGTCACCATTCGGTTCGATCCGGGTCAGCGTGCCGTGCTTGTCGGCGATGCCACCATCCGGCAGGAAAGTGAAGTCGAGCGACTGCTGCGCCCGGATCGGCCACACGCTGAAGCCGACCAGGATCGTGTACGGACCCGCCTGCACCTTCTCCGTATGAACCACCTTCACCGCCGGAACCGCCGCCGCGGGCATCGTCGTCAGCCCGAGTACGACCGCGATCGCGGCGACCATCGCGCCGAACCGCCGCATCACGACTGCACCTCCGGCCGTACCTGCCGAAGCACCCGACCGAAGCTGTGGACGGCAAGACCGGCCGTCGCGCCGAGCAATGCTCCCAGCATCACTGCCAACACGACAGCAACTCCGGCCGGCGCATCTTCCCCGGCCACGACCACAGCCTGGTACGGAGCGCACGCCGCCACAGCTCCAGCCAGTAGCGCGCCGACGATGCCGTACCGCCACTTGTTGTCCTTCAAGAGCAGTTCGGCGGCTACCGCCACCAGCGGAAGGCACATCGGCCAGACAACCGGCATCACCGGAATCCCGAGTACGTCATCGCGCAACGGCAGCCCGAGCGAGTCTGCGTACAGCCTCGTCACCCACGGCGCGAACCACCACAGCACGAGCTGAATCAGCGCGAGTACGCCGGCGGTCTGGACCATCGCCCACTTCCGGCCGGTCATCGCGCGGACCGCCAGCAAGAGCAGTGCGGACACCGTGCCCGTACCGGCCGCCACCCATTCGACGTCCTTGCCGAGCATTTCCAGCACCACCAGCAGCAGGCAGTCGATCGCCAGCAACATGCTCGTCGCGGCGACAGCGCCCGGCATCCCCCAGCGGCGATCGCGCGCGGCCGCGAAGACCAGGATCGCGCCGCCCATGGTGACGGTGATCGACAGCAGCAGTCCGATGTGCGGCGGCGATTCGAGTACCGCGTCGAAGCCGTACACCTCGTGCCACCACAGGTCGTACATCCCGTACAGCAGGAACGACGCGGACCCCGTGCCCGCGACCAGGTACCCGACCGGCGCCTTGAAGGTGCCGCCGAACACCGCCACCGCTTGACCGCCGGTCGCGGGGTCGATCCGGCGGCCGGCGCGGGCATTCGCGGTGGTGGAGAGGACGACGGCCAGGCTGACCAGGCCGGAGAGCGCGCTGCCGGAGTACAGCAGGAGGTGCGGCAGGGTGAAGAACGTGTCCGGGCCGACGTCGGCGTGCCACTGGGAGTCCCAGCAGATTCCGACCAGGGAGAGGAAGGTCGCGGTCAGTACGGCCACCGCGGCCGGCCATCCTTTGCTGAGCAGGGTCCGTGACTCGGTGTCGGCGTACGCCGGTTCGCTGCTTGCGATCGACGCCATGAAGGTCCTTTCGTCAGAGGGTTTCCGGCAGCTGGACAGTACGTAGATGTCCACTGCCCCGTAATCGGCCGACCGTCCCCGCGTGCGGTCGCGCGCAGTGGACGTATACGTACTGTCGAACTGCCGCTAACTGACCTGGACCGGGACCACCACCTCGTCCTGGTCGGTGCCGTGGCGGAGCCGGACCGTGATCGACCACTGTCCGGGCATGGACAGCTCGAGACCTTTGGCCTGGTAGTGGCCCGGCGACTGGAAAGTGGCGGTGACCGGGTCGGTGGCGTGCCCCATCCGGGCCATCGCGGGCTCGAGGACCACCTCGTCCAGCGTGGCCGGTTTGCCGTCCCGGTCGTTGATCTCGACCGACCAGGCGCCGGACTTCGTCGGCGGGTCGACCAGGCGGACCGTGTAGTTGTCCGATCCGGCGACGACCGCGTCCTTGTCACCCGCCAGCGTGGTCCGGTACCAGAGCACCAGCCCCGCCACGACCGCGACCACCGCGCAGCCGAGGGCAATCCGTTTGATCATGAAGCTTCTCCGTTCGTGGCGGGTACGTCGAGGACGACGGGAATGGTGAGGACGGCGTAGTCGCGCTCGACCTGGATCCAGAGGTGGTAGCGGCCCGGGTACGGGAACGTGGTGGTGAACCGCACTTCCGGACCGAACCCGGCGACCGTCTCGTCCGGCGGATTCACCGTCGGTTGCCCCGGCGCCATCGCGTGTCCATGCAGCCAGACCGGTGCCCGTTCGAAGGGGGAGGACTTCGTCTCGGGCACCGGCCCGGCCGCGATCAGGTGTCCCTGCATGCCCAGCCAGAGCTGCAGTGGAGCATCGACAGCAACAGCGATCGTCGACGACCGGCCCGCCGCCAGCCGCCCAGCCGTGACGGTCACCTTGGTGCCGTCGACGACGCGCGTGCCTGTTCCTTCAGGCGCCGGCTTGGTTGCTGAAGCTTGCCCGGTGACTCGCCCGGTGACTCGCCCGGTGAGTTTCCCGGTGACTGGGAAGCCGGCTGGGCGCACGAGCTGCATGCCGCCGCCGCGCCGGGCGAGTTCTACGGACAGTGCGTACGTACCAGGCTCGGTCGGCGTCAGTTCAACGCGATAGTCACCGGCGGCGACGCGGATCGGATGCAAGTGCCATAGCTGCCCGGACGGACTGATGACCACCAAGTGCGCCAACGCTCCGTGGTGCACCTGCAGATCGTCAACCGGCCGCCCGGTCGATCCATCCGTCAGTACGAGCCGCAGCTCGAACCGCCGCCCGGCCGTCGCCCCGTCCGCCTCGACCTGGATGTTCACCGGCGGCCGCGCCGGATCGGTCCGTGGCGCGGACGCGTCGGCGTACGGGTCGACGGTGTTCGCCAGCGTTGCGTCGGTCTCACTGCCCGGTACGGCAGGCGGGCGTACGGTCGGCGAAAGCACCGCACCGGTGATCGCGACCGAAAGCGCCATCACCAAACCACCAGCGGCGACCATCGCGACCCCGCTCCCCCGCCGCCGTACGGCCGCGACCAGTGCGCACACCAGGCAACCACCCGCCGCGATGAACCCGCCGTACGCGGCCCGCTCGGTCGGCGCGATCACCTTGACCTGTACGACGAACGGGATCCGCGCGGTTCGCGTACCGTCGCCGAGCTCGAGCTCCCAGGGCCCGGCGCGATCGACCGCCAGCGTGATGCCATACAAACCAGGCTCCGTGCCAAGCTCGACGGTCCCGCGCTCGGTCACCTGCCCGGGCGATGAAAGGTTGCCCTTGGCATCTTGTGGTACGAGCGCCAGCTTCAGCTTCCCGGCCGGCGATCCACGGTGCGTGACCACGTCGATCCGGAGCGGACCAGGCACCTTGTCGACCCGGCGGACCGTGACCGTCAGCTCCCGTTCACCGAGCGACTGCGCGAACGACTGATCGGATCCGGTCGGACCGCCGTCCGCGACCGCCGGCGAAGGTGCCTGAAGCAACAACAAGGCACCGATCAGGACCGCGAAGAGGCGCGCCAGCTGCCCGGGGCGGCGAAGATGCTTGTTCATCGCCGCTAAACCTAGGCACCGGAAACCCAGCAGTCGTCACGGTGAGTGGGGATTTCAGATCCCCCACACGGGGGACCCTCCCCAAACCGGTTTGGGGCACTCCACATCCCGATCCGGGCGGAAGAACCGCCCCAAACCGGTTTGGGGCACCTCACAACCCGATCCGGGCGGAAGAATCGCCCCGAACCGGTTTGGGGCGGTTCAGACCAGACCGTTCTGGAAGGCGTAGACGACGGCGTGTACGCGATCCCGGAGCGCCAGCTTGGTGAGGATTCGGGACACGTGGGTCTTGACGGTCTCCTCGCCGACGCCCAGCGCCTCGGCGATCTCTGCGTTCGACCGCGCCGCCGCCAGTTGGATCAGCACCTCACGCTCGCGGCGCGTCAGCAGCTCCAGGTCCGGCGCCGGCGCGGGCGGCGCGATCCCGGCCGCGAACCTCGCCACCAGCCGGCGCGTCACCGACGGATCGATCAGCGCATCGCCACGCGCCGCGATCCGGATCGAGGCGAGCAGTTCCTCCGGCAAGACCGTCTTCAGCAAGAACCCACTCGCTCCGGCCGCCAGCGTTCGGTACACGTACTCATCGGTGTCATGCGTGGTCAGCACCAGGATGCGCGTACGGTTGCCCGGCTGGGCGAGGATCGCCTTTGTCGCGGACAACCCGTCCAGGCGCGGCATCCGGATGTCCAGTACGGCAACATCCGGCCGCAATCTGATGCTCTCGGCAACGGCTGATTGCCCGTCACCGGCTTCACCGACACATTCCAGATCCGGCTGAGTGTCGAGTACCGCACGGACTCCGGAACGGAACATGCGGTGGTCGTCGGCCAGCAGTACGCGCACGGTCATTCGGCGTCCAGCGGAACTCGTACGCGCAGCTGCCAGTTCGCGCCGTCGGGACCGCAACCGACCTCGCCGCCGAACATGCGCACCCGCGAACAGATCCCGGCCAGTCCGCGTCCCATCGACGTTTGTCGGCCGGCCGCGGGCCGCTCACTCAGACCGTTGGTGACGGCAACCAAAATCGCGTCCGGTTCGTAGTCGATGCTCACTCGGGCATTGTCTCCGTTCCCGTGCCGCAGCGCGTTCGTCAGTGCTTCCTGGACGATGCGGTAGAGCGCAACATCCAGCGACGCGGGCAGTTCGCGCTTGGCTCCGGTGATGGTCAACGTCACGGGCAGTCCGGCTCCTCGTACGCCGATCAGCAACTCCTCCACACTTTCCAGTCCGGCCTGCCGATCGGATTCGTCGGGCTGTCCGTGCAGCAGGTCGAGCAGGCGCCGCAGGTCGAGCATCGCGGAACGGCTGGCTGATTCCACCGAGGTCAATGCCTGCTGCGCGCCGGCCGGTGGACTGTCCGCGAGCGCGAGCCGGGCCGCGCCGGCGTGGATGGAGATCGCGCTCATGTGGTGCGACAGGCCGTCGTGCAGGTCCCGGGCCAGCGCGACGCGGTCGTCCGCGACCGCCTCCCGGATCGCGAGCTCGCGTTCCCGGGTGAGGCGTTCGGTCCGGCGCTCGAGATCGGCCAGGTACGTGCGGTGGGTGATCGTGAGGCGGCCGACCAAACCCGGGAGGAGGATGCTGGCGGCGCTGGTCAGGATGATCAGATCCCAGCCGGATTGGGGATCGCGCTCGATTCCGTGACCGATCACCCCCGCGACTATCAGCCCGGCGAGTACCAGGCCGGCTGGGCGGTTGCGCAGCCAGGCACCGACCAGGAACGCCGCGATCAGCGCGCCGAAGTTGTTCACCTCTGGCTCAGTCGCCGGCCGGCCCGGCATCAGAAGCGGGCTGAGGATGAAGACCGCTGCATGGGCACCGGCCACCCACGCGACCCATCGTGGCGGGGCGGCCAGTGCCAGGTCGACGACGATCGCCGCGATCAGGAGGGTGATGGGGCGCCAGCCGTTCATCGGCGGGCCGAACAGGAGCACGACTGCCGCATCGGTGGCGGCGCAGATCACCGCGATCGCCAGGGCCACCAGACCGAACCTGCCGCGGAGCCATAGTCGCGGGTCGCCGGCTGTCAGCCGTACGTCAGCGTCGCCCATCTGTCCTCATCTCGCCCAGCCCGGTGCCGTGTGGGGCCAAACCTACTGGGAGCGAAGAACAGTTAGCGGATCGTGAACAGGAGCGCGGCGGCGAGGGCGACTTCGACCCAGAAATAGAACCAGATCGGATAGAAGGAGGTCGGCCGGTCGGCGATGCGGCCGATGAGGCGGCCGGCGGCCATGCCTAGCAGGGCGATCGCTACGGCCAGTACTACGCCTTGGCGGAGGCCTTGATCGGTTGCGGCGACAAGTAGCACGGCCGCGATGGCCAGACCGAAGCCGCCGTAGACAGCACGTACCTCGGTGCGGGCGTGGGCTGTTTCGGCTTGGAGAGCGAACGGGCGGACCAGGGCGGCGGGAGCGGCCAGGCCGTAGACGCCCATCCCGGCGAAGAACACGGCCACCACGATGATGACAACCACGCTTGATCTCCTCCGGCCGGGTTCATGCAATCATTACAAGAAGTACCCGCACCGTACCAGTTGGTGGATCTACTTGGTCGCGGCCGCTCGTACTCTCTGGTCCCCGGTCGTACTCACTGGTCCTCGGTCGGCGCCGGACCCTCCGTGGCGGCGGCGATGACTGTGGTCAGGCGGTTGTGGAGATCCATCAGCTCGCCGAGGTCCAGGCCCAGGCGCTCTACAATCGCGGGCGGGACTTCGAGGGCCTGGTCGCGGAGCGCGCGGCCTTTGCCGGTGAGCGATACGGCCAGGGAGCGTTCGTCCATGACCGAACGGGCGCGGCTGAGCAGGCCGGCGGCTTCGAGGCGTTTGAGCAGCGGCGACAAGGTGGCCGGCTCGAGCTGGAGCATCCGGGACAGTTCCTTGACCGAGACCGGTTCGTGCTCCCAGAGCGCGAGCATCACCAGGTACTGCGGATGGGTCAGCCCCATCGGCTCGAGCACCGGGCGGTACAGCGCGATCACCGTACGCGCCGCGACCGCCAGCGCGAAACACACCTGGTGCTCGAGCGCCAACGGGTTCTCCGGCGGCGTGATCTTCGTCCCTGCCATGTGGTTAGTGTAGCAACTTTATGTACACTAATGATTAGTACACGAAGGAGCGAGGAGCGATGACCCAGGTGATACGACGGCGGACTCCGCGTCCGATGAACATCGAGACCGTACAGCGCTGGGTCGTGTCCGCCGTCCTCTTCCACGTCGGCACTGTGCCCGCGGTCACGCTGGCGGTCTACAGCATCGGCGTCGCGGCGGACGAGTTCGGGCGGGGCGTCGGGCTCTGGTTCATGTCCGGGGTGATCGGGTTGCTGACGGTCGCGGGCATCCTGGCGATCTTCCGGCGCAGCCTGCTGTCACCTTGGCTGATCCTGGGCCTGATCCCGACCGCGGTGACCGGGTTCTACATCTTCTGAGCTCATCTTGTGAGCTCATCTTTTGGGCTCGCCTTCTGGGCTCGCCTTTTGGGGCTCATCGCGGCTTTTGCGGGTACCGCGCTCAAAGAGGCGGTCGGCCTCGCGCAACGCCGGGAGCTGGGGGGTGTGCTCAACCAGGCCAAACGAAGTCGACCGCCCTACCGCAAGCTTGGCACCATCGGCCCGGCAAACGTGAGAACCGTACGCATTCCGGAACCGCCCGGTCAAAAACTCCCATCGCCCGCGGAGAACACCGCCGACCCGTCGGCGAGGCCACGTTTACCCCGCCCCAATCCGGGCACCGACCACCCGATTTCTACGGGAGGGGTTCTCATGACCGTCGGCGGCGTCGACACGTACTACGACTACGACGAACACCAATGGAAATTCAGACGCCTCGGCGGCGGCCCCGTACGCCGCACCCCCGCCTGCCCCACCCCACCCACGACCGCCACAGCAGACCACCTCAACACCCACGCCACCGCGGACACCCTCAACACGCACGCCACCGCGGGCACCCTCAACACGCACGCCACGGCAGACACCCCCAGCACGCACGCCACGGCAGACGTCCTCAGCACGCACGCCACGGCGGACACCCTCAGCCGGGATGCCCACCACGCCCCCGCCACGCCACCCAACCGCGCCCCCAACTCACGGACGGCTGACCGCGACCGCACCGCGCAACTCGCCGACGGCTGACCCGGACCGCATCCCCGCACTCGCCGACGGCTGACCCCGACCGGCCCCGCAACTCGCCGACGGCTGACGCCGACCGACCCCGCAACTTTGCGTACGACTGACGCCGGCGTCATCCGCGCAACCGGCAGGGCCACCGATCCACCCGGCACCCACGCGCGTCGGCGGATCGCCCCGTCGAGCACTTCTCGCCGCACTCCGCGCGCCGAACGACGTGCGACTCAAGGCGAGCGCGAGCGGTGAGCGCGAGCGGTGAGCGAGAGCGGTGAGCGAGAGCGGTGAGCGAGAGCGGTGAGCGAGAGCGGTGAGCGGTAGCGACGAGCGGTGAGCGAGAGCGACGAGCGACGACCGGTAGCGGCGAGCGAGAGCGACGACCGGCGAGCGGCGACCGGCGAGCGGCGAGCGACGAGCGAGAGCGACGAGCGGCGACCGGCCAGCGGCCAGCGGCGAGCGGCGAGCGGCGAGCGGCGAGCGGACAACCCTTCGTTTCAGGGGTCAGCCCCTCAGCTGGTGGGTTGGCCCCTGGAGTTTTGAGGGGGCAACCCAGCATTTCAGGGGCCAAGCTGGTCGGGAGCGGGAGCGGGTGCGGGTGCGGCAGCTGGGGCGGGAGCTGGGGCGGGGCGGCGGTGGTTGGGGTGGTGGTTGGGGCGGTGGCGGTTGGGGATGAGGAGTAGGGCGAGGACGAGGAGCATTGTGCTGATGCCTGCGAAGCCGACCGCGTGGACGCCGGTCAGGAAGGCGTGGCGGACCTGGCCGAGGTAGATCCCGTCCGGGCGGGCGGCCGCCTCACGGAAGCCGTCGACCCACGTACCGGCGGCATGACCCGCGGTGCCGGCGAGGCTGGAGCGGTAGACCACCGTCGCCAGGCTGCCCAGCAGGACGAGCCCGGTCGCGATGCCGATCTCGTTCGCGGTCTGGGCGAGCGACGCGGCCGAGCCCGCCCGTTCCTGCGGTGCGTGCGAGATGATGTCGTTCATCAGGAACGGGAACGCCGCCCCGATCCCGGCGGTCGTCAGGACGGCACTGCACACCACCACCGCGATCCCCGACCGCCCGGCCGGAAGCAGTGTGTACGGGACGAAGCCGGCCGCCATCACGATCAAACTGCCGAGCACCACGTGCTTCGGGCTGAACCGATGACCGAGCCATGGTCCCGCGTTCGCGGCGATGATCATCGCGATCGTCGACGGGATCATGAGCAGCGCCGACTTCAGCGGTGACAGACCGAGCGCCGACTGCAGGTAGAACGCCGCGAAGATCGACGTACCGCCCATCAGCAGAGCGGTCAGGAACAGTACCCACATCGCGCGGCTCACGCCCGGCATCCGGAGCAGTGCGAGGTCGACCAGTGGATGTTCGAGCGCGCGCTGGCGGCGTACGAACAGGAATCCGAGCACCAGACCGATCAGGCCCAATCCGGTCATCGCCCAGACGGGTGCGCCGTTGACCGACCACTTGAGGGTGGCGACCAGGGCGAGGATCGAAGCCAGGCACAGTGCGGCGCTGCGGACATCCAGCGGTACGTCGATTCTGGTTTCGGATTCGGGGAGCAGGCGCGGGGCGGCCAGGAGGGTCAGGAGCATCACCGGTACGCCGAGCAAGAACACAGAGCCCCACCACCAGTACTGCAGCATGACTCCGCCGATCAGTGGCGCGACGGCCATGCCGGTGAGGAAGCAGGTCATGTACGCGCCCATGGCCGACACTCGCTGCTTCGGATCCGGGAAGAGCTGACCTATGAGGGCCATCGACGCGGGCATGATCGCCGCGCCCGCGAGGCCCATCACGGCACGGGTGGCGATCACCATCCAGGGCGCGGTCGAGAATGCGGCGACGGCCGAGGCAACCGCGAACACCGCGGCACACAAGACGATCAGCCGCCGCCGGCCGATCCGGTCGCCGACGGCCCCCATAGTGACCATGGTGCCGCCGACCATGAAGCCGTAGATGTCGTTCATCCAGAGCAGTTCGGTCGGCGAGGGCCGGAGCTCGGCCGCCATCCGTGGGAGGGCGACGCCGAGCACGCTGATGTCGATCGCGATCAGCAGCGAAGGCAAGGACAGCAAGGCCAACGCGACTCGAGGGTCCCGAATCCGACCCGAAACCGCCCCGGCCGACGTGGGTGTGGTCGTCACAAGAAGTTCCTTTCAGACAGTTCAGACCGCGTACGGGTCAGCGCTGGGCGGCGGGTTGGTAGTGGGTGATGACGACTTGGGAGTCGGCGACCGTGGTGTTGACGCGGTGCAGGGTTTGGCGGGTAGTGGGTGGGAGGAGGGGGCGGCCGCCGCCGAGGGTTACCGGGTGGACGGCGATGTGGAATTCGTCGATCAGGCCGTGGCCGGCGAGGGTGGCGGCCAGGGCTGAACCTCCGGTGAGCAGGAGGTCGCCACCGGGCTGGGATTTCAGCTCGGTGACCTGCTTGGCCAGGTCACCGCCGATCACCTGGCTGGTCCACTCGTCGCCCTGGTACTCGTGCGAGAACACGATCTTCGGCGTCGCCCGCCAGAACGGCGCGAACGCGGCCGTGTGCGGATCGTCGCTGATCGACTCCGCGTTCGGCCAGAAACCGACCATCATTTCCCACACCGGCCGGCCGAAGAGCAACGTGTCGACCCGCTGATCCAGAGCCTCCGAGTACGCCGCCAGCTCCGGCCCCATCACCGGCCAGTCGAACTCGCCGTTCGGCCCGTCGATGAACCCGTCGATCGAGCTGTGGACCCAGTAAATGAGCTTTCGCATTGCCGCCTCCTCGAGAGTGTCTTCGCGAGTTGGTCGGACCTGGCCGCACCTTCTTGACATCCCTGCCCAGTGAATCTGCGCGGTTTCTGTCTGAAGGGCGAACCCGAGGCTAGACATCATATGTTTCACCTGCGAAGGTGAGGAAAAGCCGCTGAAATACCACCTGGAGCGGTTAAAGATGCGATCTGGAGGTAGTGCGATGAAGTTCGCCCGCTTGGGTCCGGTCGGCGCGGAAGTACCGGTCGTGATCACCGACGACGGTGTCCGCGACCTGTCCGGTCTCACCACGGACCTCGACGCCGGCTTCTGGGAGACCGACGGTCAGGCCCGGGCCGCGGCCGCGCTCGCCGCGGGTGAACTCCCCGTGATCGAGGACGCCGGCAGCCTGCGGATCGGTGCACCAATTGCACGGCCCGGTGCAATTGTTTGCATCGGCATGAACTACGCGGCGCACGCGGCCGAGTCGGGCGCTGCACCGCCGAGTGCACCGGTCATCTTCTTCAAGGCACCGAACACCCTCGCCGGCCCGAACGACCAGGTGACGATCCCGCGCGGTAGTACGAAGACCGACTGGGAAGTCGAGCTCGGCGTCGTGATCGGCAAGCGCACGTCGTACCTGGATTCGCCTGCGGAGAGCTTGGAGTACGTGGCTGGCTTCGTGGTGGCGAACGACCTGTCCGAACGGGCGTTCCAGATCGAGCAGTCCGGCGGTCAGTGGAGCAAGGGCAAGATCGCCGCCGGGTTCAGTCCGGTCGGGCCGTGGCTGGTCACGCCGGATCAGGTCGAGCACCAGAAACTCCAGCTGCGCAGCTTCGTCAACGGTGAGCCCCGGCAGGACTCCAGCACCGCCGACCAGATCTTCGACGTCGCCACGGTGATCCACCACCTGAGCCAGTACATGGTGCTCGACCCGGGCGACCTGATCATGACCGGTACGCCGGAGGGCGTCGCCTTGTCCGGGCGGTTCCCGTACCTGAAGCCGGGCGATGTCGTCGAGGTCGAGATCGACGGCCTGGGCCGCCAGCGCCAGGAGTACGTCGCGTACGAGGCCGGCCGATGAGCGGAAACCCGGCCGACGCGACCGACACGACCGACGGGCGGCCGCGCGCGGAGTTCGACGGTTTGGTTGCCGTCGTCACCGGTGGCGGCTCCGGAATCGGTGCGGCGACGGCACGGGAATTGATCGCCCGCGGAGCGCGAGTCGCGGCGCTCGATCTCGACCCGTCCGGCGCACCCGAGGGCGTACTCGGAATCACCGCGGATGTGACCGACGACGCGAGCGTACGCGCGGCCGTACAGCAAATCGTCGACGCCTTCGGCCGGATCGATGTGGTCGTCAACAACGCCGGCATCGGCGCGCAAGGAACGATCGAGGACAACCCGGACGACCAGTGGCAACGGGTGTTCGACGTCAACGTGATGGGTGCGGTCCGGCTCAGCCGCGCGGCGCTTCCGTACCTGCGCGAGTCCCCCGCCGCCGCGATCGTCAACGTCGCCTCGGTCGCCGCGACGACCGGCATCCCGCAGCGCGCGCTGTACTCCACCACGAAAGGTGCGGTGCAGTCGTTAACCCTCGCGATGGCAGCCGACCACCTCCGCGAGGGCATTCGGGTGAACTGCGTGAACCCGAGCACGGCCGCGACGCCGTGGGTGCAGCGGCTGCTCGACGCCGCGCCGGACCCGGTGGCTGAACGCGCCGCGCTCGACGCCCGCCAGCCGCACGGCCGGCTGGTCGAGGCCGAGGAGGTGGCGCTCGCGATCGTGTACCTGGCCGGGCCTTCTTCCGGCTCGACGGCCGGAACCGCGCTGGCGGTCGACGGCGGAATGGCTACGCTGCGACTCCGCCCGAAAGACTGACCGACCAGCCCAATGGATTGTCCGACTAACCCGATGGACTGATCGGCTAGCCCGATGGACTGATCGACTAGCCCGAAGGATGAGTTGAGAATCATCCGAACGACAGCACAAGGAGCCGGATGGCGCTGACCGATGTAGCCATCGAGAAGATCAAGGCGATGATTCTCGACGGCCGCCTCAAGCCCGGCGACAAACTGCCGCGCGAGGCGGACCTCGCCGAGCAGCTCGGGATCTCCCGCAGCCCGCTCCGCGAGGCGGTCAGCGTGCTCTCGATGCTGCGCATCCTGGACGTACGGCGCGGCGACGGCACGTACGTCACCAGCCTCACGCCCAACCTGCTGCTGGAGACGATGAGCTTCATCATCGACTTCCACCAGGACTCCAGCATTCTCGATCTGTTCGAAGTACGCCGCGCGCTCGAACCGATGGCGGCCGAGAGGGCGGCGCTGGTGATGAGCGACGCGGACGCGGCGGACCTGCTCGCGCTGACCGACGCGGTCGACGCCGGTAGTCCGGTCGGCGAGGTGGTGGCGAACGACCTGGAGTTCCATCACCGCATCGCGGCCGCGGCCGGCAACCCGGTGCTCTGCTCGTTCGTGGACAGCGTCGCCGGGCGTACTCAACAGGCCCGCATCTGGCGCGGCGTCACACAGGCCGACTCCTTCGAACAAACCCAGCGCGAGCACCGCGCGATCGCCCTCGCCATCGCCGACCGCCAGCCCAGTGTCGCCGCTGCCCTCTCCCTGACCCACGTAGCCGCGATCGAAAACTGGATCCGCCGCAGCCTGACCCCGTAGCCCCACCCGATCACCGGCAACCGGACCCCTTACAGGCTGTGTCTTTCCGCGCTGGGCCGGACTGCTCGATAGACCCTGGGTACTCCGCGGAGTCGATCTGCCACCAGGTACGTCCGCCACCACGTACCGGCAGCTGGTAGCAGCGATGCGCGCAAACCCTGCGGTTCAGGGCGCCGTAGTGACAGCGCACAAGCTCCGGCTGTACCGCGCTGCCGCTACGGACTTCACCAGCCTTGACGTAGCAGCGGTGCTAGCGGAGGAGGTCAATGCAGTCGCCACTAGCACCAGTGCCGTTGAGGGATACGCCCGCGACCCGCTAGCACTGACCCATGTACTCACCCAGGTGCTTCCAGCCGAGCCGTACGTCGTATGTCTAGGTGCCGGCGGTGCTGGTACGGCGCTACTGCTCGCACTGCACCAGAGTCAGATCACCGGCTTGACCGGCGTGGGCAACGCAAGTGGAGCTGCACCCTCCGGTGTACGGGCAGTCTTCGCGGACACCGATCCACAAGCACTGGATGCGATGCGCGCGGTCGCGGACCGAGCTGGCATCGCCACCGGTCACCTGACCTTTGCTCTGGTCAACCATCCGGCGGACTGCGACAAGCTGATCGCAGCAGCACCGGACTCAGCCGTAGTAATCAACGCCACTGGTCTAGGGAAGGACGCCGCGGGCAGCCCCGTCACCGACCAGGTGCCGTTCGCCAAGGACATGCTGGCCTGGGACCTGAACTACCGCGGTGACCTGCGTTTCCTGGATCAGGCCAAGACGTGCGGCATCCGTACCGTTGACGGTTGGGCCTACTTCATCGCCGGCTGGACCAGTGCGCTCGCCGCCATCGCGGGCATCCCCCTCACCCGTACGCTCCTGGACGACTTCGCCCGGGTCGCGCAGCGCTGAGTTCGGCTGGATTGTCGGAGCCTCCGGGTAGGGTCTGGGCGTGGATGCAGGTGAGCGGATTCAGGAGCTGGCGGGGCGGATCGTGGAGTTGCGCGATGCGTACTACCGGGGTGCTCCGGTGGTGGCGGACGCGGATTACGACGCGGTCGAGGACGAGCTGCGGGAGCTGATCGCGGCCAATCCGGAGCTCGCCCCGGACCCGAACCCGTTGGAGCAGGTGGGCGCGCCGACGATCCTGCACGCGCCGGTGCGGCACTCGCGGCCGATGTTGTCGCTGGAGAAGGCCACCCGGCCGGAGCAGGTCGAGGCGTTCTTCGGCCGGTTTCCAGGGCAGTCCGTGGTCGTGATGCCGAAGCTGGACGGGCTGTCGCTGGCCCTGGTGTACGAGAACGGGCAGCTGGCCCGAGCGGTCACTCGCGGCGACGGCACCACCGGTGACGACGTGACCCCATTGGTGCGTGCACTGACAGACGGCGTCCCGACCCGGCTGAAGACACCCAATGATGCGCCGGAGCGGGTCGAGGTTCGCGGCGAGGCGGTGATGTTGCGGTCGACATTCGCCGCGTACAACGCCGCGCACCCGGACAAACCGCTGATCAACCCGCGCAACGCGGCCGCCGGCACGCTGCGCGCCAAGGACCCGGCGACCGTCGCCGAACGGCGGCTGCAGTTCCTCGCCTTCGACCTGCTCAGCGAAGGCGACGCCACCGACGCCGACCTCGAGCGAGCGTTGCAGACCATGGGCTTCACCGTCGCCGGGATGCGGCACTGCGACGACGCCACCGCGGCACAGGCCGTGATCACCACGATCGAGCAGCAGCGCAACGAGCTGGACTACGACCTCGACGGCGCGGTGCTGCGGCTCGCCGATCGCGGTGCGTTCGCCGCGGCCGGTACGCGTTCGAGCTCGCCCCGCGGCGCGCTGGCGTACAAGTTCGCCGCCGAGGAGAAGACCACTGTGCTGGCCGATGTGGTCTGGGATGTCGGCAAGACGGGCAAGATCGCGCCGGTCGCCTGGCTGGAGCCGGTGTTCGTCGGCGGTACGACGGTCACCCGCGCCACGCTGGCGAACCAGGAGGTGATCCGCGCCCGCGACATCAAGATCGGCGACACGGTCCTGGTCCGCCGGGCCGGTGATGTGATCCCGTTCGTCGCGGGCGTGCTCGACGCGTCGAAACGTACCGGAGCCGAGCGCGACATTGTGCCGCCGTCGGTGTGCCCGTCGTGTGAGCAGCCCCTGACCGAGCAGGGAAACAGTCGCGAGCTGTTCTGTACGAACGTGTCCTGCCCGGCGCAGACCGTACGCCGGCTGATCCACTGGGCGTCCCGCGCCGCGGCCGACATCGATGCGATCGGTGGCGTCTGGATCGAGCGGCTGGCGGACGCGGGGATTCTGGAGCATCCGTCGGACTTCTACCACTTGACGGCGGAGGGCCTGCTCGAGTTCGACCGGATCGGCGAGATTTCGGCGGCGCGGATGATCGACTCGATCGACACCAGCCGTCAGGTCGGTCTCCGGCGGGCGTTGATCGGTCTGGCGATCCCGATGGCGTCCGAGGGTACGGCGGCGCGGTTGTGCCGGGCGGGCTTCGGCTCGCTGGAGGAGGTCGCGGACGCGGGCGTGGACGGGCTGGTCGCGGTGGAGGACATCGGTCCCAAGGTCGCCGCGTCCCTGATCGAGCACCTGACCCGCCTACGCCCCGAGCTCGAACGGCTGCGCGCGGCCGGGGTCTCGCTCGACGTACGCGAGGAGGACCTTCCGCCGGTCGTCGCCGCCGGGGCACCACTGGCCGGTAAGACCGTGGTCGTGACCGGCGCGATCAGCGACCCGCGGTCCGGCGAGAAGGTCGCCCGCCCCGCGTTCCAGCGGCTCTGCGAGAAGGCAGGCGCGACGATCGCGTCGTCGGTCTCGGCGAGCACCGACTTCCTGATCACCGGCGCGGACGTGGGCGCGGCGAAGCTCACCAAGGCGGAGAAACTCGGCGTCACCGTGGTCGACCAGTCCGAAATCTGGCAACAACTCCAGGCCGCCGATTTGCTCACTCACTGACGCTGATCGCCACGGAAAGTAACTCGTTGGCCGGGGCGGATGGAAGCGTAGTCTCGGTAGGGACGTGTTCCGTGCCCTAGGGGGGACCGACCGTGAGCCAGCCTGCCACTCAGCCTGAGTACCCGGATGCGATCGACGCTGCGGTGCTGAAGATCGCCGGCGTGGTCGTGCTCGGCGCGATCATGTCGATCCTGGACATCACCGTGGTGAACGTCGCGCTGCCGACGTTCCAGGACGAGTTCGGTACGCCGGAGAGCCCGGTCGCGTACTCGCACGTCGCCTGGACCGTGACCGCGTACACGCTGGCGCTCGCGACCGTGATCCCGCTGACCGGCTGGGCGGCCGACCGGTTCGGGACGAAGCGGCTGTACATGAGCGCGATCTTCCTGTTCACCGCCGGCTCCGCGCTCTGCGCCACCGCGACCAGCATCGACATGCTGATCGGCTTCCGGGTGCTGCAGGGCCTCGGCGGCGGCATGCTGATGCCACTCGGGATGACGATCATGACCCGCGCCGCCGGACCGCACCGGATGGGCCGGCTGATGGCGATCCTCGGCGTGCCGATGCTGCT
This sequence comes from Kribbella hippodromi, assembly GCF_039531045.1. NCBI lineage: Bacteria > Bacillati > Actinomycetota > Actinomycetes > Propionibacteriales > Kribbellaceae > Kribbella > Kribbella hippodromi. The sequence goes on from NZ_BAAAPH010000004.1 coordinate 317,928, forward strand.
CGGCCCGATCCTCGGACCGATCCTGGGCGGCTGGCTGATCCAGGTGGCGAGCTGGCACTGGATCTTCCTGATCAACGTGCCGCTGGGCGTGATCGCGCTGGTGTACGCCTGGTACGCGCTGGCGAAGGACACCCCGGAGCGATCCGAGTCGTTCGACTTCCTCGGCGTCGCGCTGATGTCGCCGGGTCTCGCGCTGTTCCTGTTCGGTGTCTCGTCGCTGCCGGCCGAGAACGGTGATTTCGGTGCGCCGCGGGTCTGGGTGTCGATGCTGATCGGGGTCGTGCTGATGGCGTCGTTCGTGTGGCACTCGTTCCGGCCGGAGCATCCGCTGCTCGATCTGAGGCTGTTCCGGAACCGCAATCTGACCGTTTCGATCGCGACGATGTTCCTGTTCGGCGCGGCATTCTTCGGTGGGCTGCTGCTCGTACCGACGTACTTCCAGCAGATCCGTGGCGAGTCCACACTGCACGCCGGTCTGCTGGTCGCGCCGCAGGGCCTCGGCGCGATGGTGACGATTCCGATCGCGGGGCGACTGGTCGACAAGGTACCGGTCGGGCGGATCGTGCCGTTCGGGATCGCCGGGATCGTGATCGGGATGTTCGGACTGACCCAGATCACGGCCACCACGCCGTACCCGGTGCTGATCGGGATGCTGGTCGTGATGGGTCTGGGGATGGGCGGCACGATGATGCCGCTGTTCACGTCGGCACTGCGCACGCTGGCCGGCCCGCAGGTCGCGCGTGGTTCGACGTTGCTGAACATCACCCAGCAAATCGCGTCGTCGTGTGGTGTCGCGACCATGTCGGTCATTCTCACCAACCAGCTGAACAACTCGCCGATCATCCCTGGTACGCAACACATCCCCGGTCTGGGCGACGGTCTGCGCGAAACCCAGGCCGCGATCCTGTCCAACACCCGCCCGCAGAACCTCGCGCCGCTGCACATCGACCCGTCCGCGATCGGCCGCGGCCTGACCGAGGCGGCGACGGCGTTCTCGCACACCTACTGGGTCGCCTGGACGCTGGTCCTGTTGACCCTGATCCCCGCCCTGCTACTCCCCCGCCGCCGCGAACAGACCCGCCTGACCGACGACGACAAACTCCCACCCGCCGTCGTCGACTAGAACCTCGGCAGCTCGACAGTACGTATACGCCGACTGTCCGCGGCCGCAGGCGGAACTGTCGGTTGGAAGGCGGGACAGTGGGGGTATACGTACTGTCCAACTGCCGGCAAACGGACGGGACGGGCGGATGACCGACAAGTTCGCGGAGCTGACACACGTCGTGGAGGACCTGGGCCCACTCGATCCACAGCTGCCGGTCGTCCGCCGGCGGGAGTTGCGCCCTGGTGAGCTGGTCCGGCTGCGTGGCTTGGCCTATGACGAGGGGCCAGTACTAGCGTCTGCTGGGCGGGGCACGCGGTGGGTTGAGGGGTCCGGCAGTATTCGGTTCAGCTGTGAGGCGGTGCGGGGCGTACAAGTGGTTAGTGCGCTGTGTCTGGCCATTGCGCCGACAGCCGTGCGTTCTGGTGAGTCCCGGTGCGACGCGGAGAGCGGTGTGCTGTGGTTGCAGCATCCTGGTGATCCGGCTGGAACAGCTATGGAGCTGTCGTTCTGATGAGTGACTGGCTGTTCGGCGGGCCGTTTGCGGATGCGCGTTGTGCAGTGGGTGTGGCGTACGACGACTCTGGGTTTGAGCGGGTGACGTTGCCGCACACGGTGGTGCCGTTGTCGTGGCGCGATTGGGAGCCGGCCGCCTGGCAGCGTCAGTGGTGCTATCGGCAGTGGTTCGATGCGCCCACCGATGGGCAGCGGGTGTTCGTGGATGTGGACGGGGCGTTGCATGCGGCTGAGGTGTACGTCAACGGGCAGCTGGCCGGGGTACAGCGTGGCGGGTACTTGGCGTTCTCGCATGAGGTGACGGGACTGCTGCGGCCGGGGCGCAATCTGTTGGCGATCGCGCTGGACTCCCGATGGTTGCCGATACCGCCTAATGGGCATCCCGATGGGCCGGGCACGGTCGACTACTTCCAGCCCGGAGGGATCAGTCGTGGTGTGTCGTTGCGGTCGGAGCCGGAGACGTTTCTGTCCGAGGTGTACGCGCGTCCGGTGGATGTACTCGATCCGGTGCGCCGCCGGCTGGATGTCACCTGTTCAGTCAATGCGCTTGGCAACTATCGCGGCAGGCTGACTGTTTCACTGCAGCGGGATGGTGTTGTTGTCGCGACCGGGTCCGCTGAGGCATCCGGGTCGGTCGCGGCGTCCGGGTCGGTCGGGTCGGTAAGGGCGTCCGGGTTTGAGGTCGGGGTGACGCTTGATGCTCTCGGCAACATTTCGCTGTGGTCGCCGGAGTCGCCGGTTCTGTACGACGTGATCGCCCGCCTCGAGACCGCCGACGGCGTGAGCGAGCGGACCGTACGCATCGGCTTCCGGGAGGCTCGTTTCGAGGTCGACGGCTTCTGGCTGAACGACTCGCGGGTCGAACTGTTCGGTCTCAATCGGCACCAGATCTTCCCCTGGACCGGGATGGCGATGCCGGATCGCGTCCAGCGGCGCGATGCCCAGATCCTGCGTGAGGAGTTCAACTGCACGATGGTGCGGTGCGCGCACTATCCACAGTCGCCGGCCTTCCTGGATGCTTGCGACGAGCTGGGATTGCTCGTGTTCGAGGAGATTCCCGGCTGGGCGTACGTCGGTGATTCCGCGTGGCAGGAGCTCATGGTCGCCGACGTGGAACGGATGATCCGCCGCGATCGCAATCGTCCGTCGGTGGTGGTGTGGGGCGTCCGCGTGAACGAGTCCGGTAATCACCCGGCGCTGTACCGGCGTACGCAGGAGCTCGCGAAGCGGCTCGATCCCGATCGCGCGACCAGCGGCGCGATGTTGGTAGACCATTACTCCACGGATGATTTCGACCAGGATGTGTTCGCGTACAACGACTATGCGCACGACGAGAACGGCGCCCGGCTGCTGCCGCCGCTCGCTGGTATACCATTTCTGGTCACCGAGGCGATCGGGTCACTCGCCGGGCCGCACTTCTACCGCCGCACCGATCCGCCGGACATCCTTGCGCGGCAGGCGTTCCTGCACGCACAGGTCCATCACCAGGCCGGTCTCGACGACCGGTACCTGGGCGTACTCGGCTGGCAAGCCTTCGACTACGACTCCCAAACCGGCCACGTGGACCACCGGCTGAAGTGCAACGGCGTCGCCGACACCTTTCGCATCCCCAAACCGGGCGCGGCGGTATACCAAGCCCAAGTCTCGCCCACCCAACGCCCAGTCATCGCCCCCACCTTCCCCTGGGACACACGCCTCACCGGCCCCCAATCCATCCACACCAACTGCACCCACCTAGAACTGACCCTCACCCCAGCATCCACCGCCCGGCCGGTCGCCAGTTCCTCGGCAGTCGCGCCTGACTCCTCTGCGGCGTCAACGCCGCCATCCACCGCCGAGTCCCCGACGGCACCAGCGTCTACCCGCGCCCGAGCTTCCTCCGCCGGTCCAGCGGTTGTCCGGATTGTTGTGGAGCCTGATGGAGAGCAGTTCGGCGGTCTCGCGTACCCGCCGTGCTTCGTCCAACTCGACCAGGACCCCGCGATCTTTCCCGACCTCCGCATCGACGGCTACCTCGACGGCCACCGGGTGATCACCAGGCTCTTCTCCGCCGACCGCAACACCGACCGCCTGGACCTAACCCCCGACGACCAGGAACTTGTTGCCGACGGCACCGACATGACCCGGATGGTGCTCCGCGCCACCGACCGCCACGGCAACACCCGCCCCTCCGCCACCGGCCCCGTCACGCTCCGCCTGACCGGCCCTGCCCAACTAGCCGGCCCGACCACCGTTCTCCTTGAAACCACCGGCGGTGCGATGGCCGTCTGGGTTCGCACCCAGACCACTCCCGGAGTCATCCAGCTGACCGCCGACCATCCCACCCTCGGTCAAGCAACAGCCACCATCACTTCGACCTGAGATCGGCGATCAACACCAGCAACCGGTACAAGAGGTACGAGTCGATCACCGCAAGCGTCACATGAATCGTGAACCACCGCGGCACCCGCTCAGTACGAAGCCGACGAAGCGTCTTGAAGGTCACCCACAGGTTGTGCGGAATACAAGCGATCAACCCGACGATCCCGCCGACGGTCGCGGCATCACCCAGTACGCCCGTGACGCTTAACCCGTCAGGAGCCCCGTCGAACTGCAGAAACACCAACGTGGTCGCCACCAGTACACCAATACCCGTACGACCAAGCGCTTTCTCGTACGTCTCCTTGGCGAACTGCACAGCCAAGTCACCAGCCGCCCGCGCGGCCAACTGCAGTACGACGATCGCGTGCAGAAACACCGTGGTGGCAACAAACCCACCCAGCAACACCGCCGGCTGAGCGAACGCCGGCCCATCATCCTCCGACCAAATCAAAACCCAGTCCCGCGGCAAGAACACCCCGGCCAGCATCATCACCCCAAGCCAAAACACAGCCCAGGGCGCCCGCACCCGCTGCCCCTCTCCACCAGCACCCGCCCCACCGGCCCCACCGGCCCGACCCTCAACCGCACCGCGAGCACCCGCACCGCCGGCACTCCCCTTGCCGGCACTCCCCTTGCCGGCACGCCCCTTGCCGGCACGCCCCTTGCCGGCACCCGCCGCCCCCGCTCGGCGCGCCGCGGGAGCGACTGCGGTGGCGGCGGCTTGGGTCGGGTTTCCCCGGCGCGCAGGTGAGCCCTGCGGGCGCTTACGTTTTCTTGCCACCGAGCCTCCAGTCCACGAATCGACTGGCTGACCGTACCGGCCACCGGACTCAACCGCCCACGACCGGTCCACATCAGGTACCGAAGGACGGGTAGTGGTACCGCGCAGCCGGCCAATCCAAGCGGCAACCACCGCGCCGTCAACGGCCGAACCCCGACCACTACCCGTCCTTCGGTACCACCCGCCGCGGCAGCACCGCCCCCGGGCTGCCGCGGCGGGCCGGTTAGGTGATGGAGGTGGTTGCGGTCTTGGCGGCGCCGAGGGTGTAGGTGGAGACCGACGGCGTGGTCGTGAGGGTGACGGTCGCCGTGCGGGTGTCCGTACCGGAGTCGAACCGCCGCGCCGTGAAGGTAACGGACCGCGAGGTCTGCCCGGCCGGGATCACCACGACGCCAGGTATACCGTCGTAGTCGTACCGCGCCTTCGCGGTACCGGACAGTGCGTACGTGACAGCCAGCGGACGGCTCACATCAGCACTCGACCTGGTCACCGTGAGGGTGATCTGCTGCCCAGGCGCGACCGTAGCGGGCGTCATCGCCATCGTGACCGTACTGGCCGGCAGCGCAGTAGTTGCATCGATGGTGCAGGTCACGTTCCGCGGGTTCGCACCGAAAGAACTGGTCGCGCCATTCGGATCGACCACGTGCAACGTACCCGAGATGTTCGCGACCCCACCGCCACCACTAGGTGCGTCCACCGCCTTCAGGAAGTTGTCGTTCCCGACCGCCGTCATCACCATGAACTGGTTGAACGCGACGTGCCCGTAGTCGACCGGTCCGCCGTTGCTGTAGTCGTACGACCAAATGTCGATCACATGGTCGCCGGTCGCGTTCGGTACGTTGTTCCAGTCGAAGCAGACCGAGTTGTTGAGCGACAGCAACGTACCGTCAGCCGGCTGGACGCTTCCGTCGGTCGGAATGCTGCCGGACCAGTTGTTCGCGATCAGCAGACTGCGCTGGATCGGTGACGTCGCGATCATCGAGTACTGCATGGTGAGGTTGCCACCGATCGCGCTTTGCCCGTCACCGGCCAGCAGGAAGTTCGGGTACGTCCACGCGCCGCCCGCCGCCGACGAACGCTTCTGCGCACCGAGCCGGACCCGGTCCAGCGTGATGCCGATATTTGGTATATCAGTCGCCGTCTTCAGATGCGCGCCCTGGTACTGCACGCCACAGTTGACGTTGTTCTCCATCACGCAGTCCTGGACCAGGATGTTGGACAGCCGCCCGTACTCGGTGATCGTGCCGCCGCTGTACGTCCACGGCTGATCCGGCTCGAAGTCGATACCGGCGCACGGCCCGGCGTTGAACTGCCCGGACGCGTTCGTACCGGAGTCGGACCCGGTAAACGCACTGCCCGTGACCAGCAGTCCGTCGACGGCCGCTACCGACATCCCGTTCCGGCCGTTGTTGTCGCAGGTGACGTTGACGATGTGGATCGGCCCTGCCCCGGCGTCACCACCACAGTAGTTGTTGATCGAGGCGTTGTTCTTGGCCGGCTGGATCTGGATGCCGTCGCCGGATGCGTTCCGCAGGGTGAGTCCTTCGATCAGGACGTTGCCGGCGGAGAACATACAGATTGCGCTGTTCTGCTGGTATGCCAAATCATTGCAGCGCGTGTGGTTCGGATCGTTGCCGTCGAACACGGCGCCGTACCCGGTGATCACGACACCCCAGGCGCTGTACCCGTGGTTTCCGGCGGTCGGGCGAGCGTTGGCGTTACCACCGATCGTCAGCATCCGCGTCGCGGCCGGGATCGTGGCCGCGGCCTGTGCCTTCACCACGACGCCCGGCTCGAGGATCAGGTGCAACTGGGCGGCGCCGGTCCGGAAGTAGTCGGTGGTCGGGTGCCAGCCGACGAACAGCGGATCGGTCATCCAGTCCTGACCGTCGTACGGGACGATGACCGTCGCGACGCCGCTGCTCACCGTGGTCGCGGCCAGGTCCAGCTGGGCCTGGATCACCGAAGTGTCGGAACCGTTGCGTGTGACAACGAACGTTTGGGATGCGTCGGCAACCATCGGCCGGGCCGGAACAGCGGCGGCAGCGGACGGCTGGAGCAGGGACGGACCGGCGACGGCACCAGCCGCCGCGGCCGACGTGATCAGGAAGGCTCGTCGGCTGTAGCCGTTGTCCTCAGCAGGCATGGGCGTGTACCTCCGATTGAGTTGGAATTACCGTGGGTTGCCCGGGCTGATCGTCACCGAGGCGATCCGGGTGGCGCCGTACTGGTACGCGTCGGCGTGCATGACCTCGAGGTTCACCGTCCGCTTCCCGCCCTTCCCGTCCGGACGGCGGGTGCGGAAGCTCAGTTCGGTCGTGGTCTCGCCGGGCTTGAAGACCGCAACCCCGGACAGCCCCGGGAAGTCGTACCGTTCGCGCGCGTCGCCGGTCGCCGAGTACACCACCGCGAGTGCCTTGGTGGTGTCGCCGCCGGACCGGGTCAGCGTGAAACGCGCGGTGCCGCCGATGCCGACGTTCGGCGTCGACGTGCTGATCGAGATGGCCGGTTTCGCGGTCCCGGCCGGCGCCAGTTCCTCGGTGACGACCAGGCTGTTCTTGGCTTTCGAGATGTTCGCGCCGAACGGCTCGCCGACGGTTTTCACATACGCGGTGAGGTCGCCGGACAGCCCGGTGCATTCGTAATCCGGGTCGTTCGCCTTCGAGTACGAGGTGATCAACGGATTCGCGTGATTGGTGTTCATCACGCACTCGGTCCAGCGAACACCGCCGAACTTCTTCGCCGTATCCGGTCCGGCGACATAGACCATCGCGATCGGCTCGTACTTCCCGGCCCGCGAATACGCGTCGTTCCAGATCGCGGTCCGGGTGAAACTCAGCCGGAAGGTGTCCACATCCGGCAACGACTGGGTACGAATCGCGGCACCGAACAATCGGGAATCGATCAGTGAATCGCTGACCGTCACCGCGCCGGGCAGCAACGGGCCGCTGCCGATACCACCGTTCTCCAGCGAGGTCGGGTCACCGTTGTCACCGGACACCGAGCAGATGAACGTACCGAGGTCCGGCGCGGTGTTCGCGCCGAACAGCACGTTCTCGAACGTGATCCCGACCGGACCGCACTCCGGCTCCGCCCCACCGAGACACAGCGCGTTGATGGTGACGGCCTGACCGACGTTGTCGGTGATCGCGCAGTTGCGGATGACGATGTTCTTCAACCGGCTGTACGGGAGTTTCGTGAACGGTTTGGTGGTCGTCCGCGGCGGATCGGGTTCGAAGTCGATACCCGCCATCGGCGGCGTGCCGAACGTGTTCCGGAATGCGCACGACTCGACCGTCAGACCGTCGACCGAAATGACGGTCATCGCATTCCGGCGGTGGTTGTCGCAGCACACGTCGATCAAGGTGATGTTGCTGTTGTACGTCTGCCCGATCGCCTTCGTACGCTTGCGGTCGTAGCGCACACCGAGGTACAAACCGTCGCCGCCGGAATCGCGCAGAGTCAGGCCTTTCACGGTGATGTTGTCGGCACTGAGAATGCTCAACGCGTGCCGCCATTCGCCCGCGTTGTACTCCGGTTTGTTCATCGCCAGCGTCGCGCCGTACCCGTCGAACGTGATACCGGAAACCAGCTCCCCGGCCTCCGAACCGGCCACCGTGATCAGGCAGACGTCGACGGTGTTGAAGATATCGACCACGCCGTCGAAGGCGCCGGCCTTGGCGCGTACGGTGACGCCCGGCTCGAACTGGATCGTCAGGTGATGCGTGCCCTTCGGGTGGGCGGGGTCGAAGCCGATCACCAGTGGCCCGGTGATCCAGTCATCGGCTTGTTTGTCGATGTACAGCACGGTGTCAGCGGTCCGGGTCGCGTCCAGCGCCGCATTGATCGCGTTCTGCAGCGCGGCGGTCGAGTCCGCTTTCTGCCAGCCGTAGCTGGAGGCAACGATCGCTCCGCGCGGTACTTGGCGGGTGGCGGCGGATGCCGGTTCCGCGAAGACGGCCGGTGCGGCCGCGGTCGCGCCGGTGGCCAGGGTGGCCACCGCACTGCGCTTGAGGAAGGTGCGACGGCCGAGGCCGTCGGCGGGAGAGGTGGTCTCTGAGGTCATCACTGCACTCCGATCGTCTGCTCGCCACCGCGCGGTACGCCGTCGAGGCGGCGGTCGGCGGTGCAGCGACTTGCACACTGGCGCATTGACGCCGTCGCGATCACAGTTGGAGCGATCACAGTTGGCGCGATCACGTCGGCGCAATCGATCGTGCAGAGCGCGCGGAACCGTGTCAACGACGGCCGAAACTCCTGCGGAGACGCCGTTTTCCCTGGTCGGCGGCGGGTCCCGGCGGTATAACGGTGGAGACCGAAATCAGACGTCCGGCGCCGCCGCCCGAGCGTAGCCGCCGAAGTCCGCACGTGGGAGGCACCAATGGTCGACGACCCGAACGGCGCTGCACCACGTGCTGACAGCGGCCAGGACGGTCGTATACCGCGCATTGGCGGTGGTCAGGACGGTCGTGTGCCGCGCATTGGCGGTGGTCAGGACGGTCGTGTACCGCGTGTTGGCGGGGCGGACGGTGTCGCAGGGCGGATTGGGCGCGTGGGCGTTGGGGCGCCGCGGGTTGGGATTGTTGGGCCGGCCGATCTTCTTCCGACGCTGGAGCAGGTCGCCGAGCGTGAGTTCCCCCGGCTGCAGCTCCGGACTTTGGTATACCAGGCTGAAGCCGAGGCGCCCGCCCTGGTGCGATCGGTGGATGACGTCGACGCCTGGCTGTTCACCGGCGTAGTCCCCTTCAGCCTCGCCCGCCGGGCCGGCGTCCTCCGAGTGCCATCCACGTACGTGCGCTACCGCGGCACCGGCCTGCCCCGAATCCTCGGCCAATTGCTCACCGACAACCCAACCGCCCGCACGGTCAGCATCGACACACTCCCGCGCCAGCAGGTCCACCGTCTGCTCCGTCGAGCCGGTCTGTCCTCCGTGCATGTGCGGGTCCTCGAACACCGCCCGGATCGAGACGCGGACGAGTTCCTGCGCTTCCACCTCCGCGTCGCCCGCGATCGCGGCGGAAGTATCGCGATCACGTGCGTACGTTCGGTATACCAAGAGCTCGCGCCGCAAGTGCCGACCGTACGACTGATCCCAGCGGTCGCGTCCGTACGAGCCGGCTTGCGCGCGGTCTCGTCGCTCGAAGCCGGTGATCCGGTGGACCCGGTGGTCGGCTTGGTCGAGCTGTCCGATCCCGCGCCTGAGCTGGCCGGACTCGTACAGGACCTCGATGCGAGCGTCGTACCGCTGCCTGAATCTCGCTATCTCGTGCTGAGTACCCGCGAGCGCCTGGTCGCGGTCTCAGGTGGTTTCGGTCGCCTCGGGTTGCTCGACGAGCTCCGTCGCGGGCGGGTGTCGGCGCGGATCGGGTTCGGCGCGGCCGGTACCGCCCTCGAGGCCGAACGCCGCGCGCGCCGCGCGGTAGCCCGAGCGCGGACCATCGGCCAGTTCGCGGCAGTCGTGGCGACGACCGATGACGCCGAGTTGGTGATCGGGTCGACCGCATCGGAACACGACGAGACAACCGTCCTGCCGATCCCGCTGGCGGTGGCCGAACGCCGCTCGGGGATCGACGCAGCTGCCCTTCTCCGCTTGGTCGACCTCGCCAATGACCGCGGCGCGGAGGGCCTGACCGCCGGCGACGTCGCCACCGCCCTCGACCTGGAACCCCGAGCCGCCCGCCGAACCCTCCAACGCCTCGCCGACGCCGGCGTCGTCCACCTCCTCGACTCCGCCCACACCGGCAAGGTCGGCCGCCCCCGCAAGGCCTACCGGGTAACCCTCCGCTAACCCAGATCGCCCTCCGCCACCCGAAACGTCAGCACCTCACCACGCGCCCCCAAACCGGTTTGGGGTGCCTAACCGCCCACTCCAGGAGCACAACCTTCCCCACTCCACGTGCACAGCCACCCCAAACCGGTTTGGGGCACTCAGCACCCCGCTTGGCGAAACCCAGAGCGAGAACCGCCAAGGAAGGACCGAGCAGGCCGGGCGACTACGTACGACCGGGATATGCACCTTCTCCGCAGTCCTCGCCGCCCTCTACGACCTCCTGAACCAACCGGACGACCTGTCCGAAATGTCCGGAACCACCGCGCGCCCCCTCCGGTGTTGCTTGTGCCGAAACGTTGCAGGGTGGGCCGAAATTGGGTTCCTTGACTGGGCAGGCGGGAGTCGGCACGATCCGGAGCACGGTTCGAACCGGCGTACGAAAGAGGAGTCGCATGTCCGAGTCCCTCGCCCTGCAGGGTGGTATACCAATTCGGCAGACCGAGTTTCCGGCCTGGCCCGTAGGTGACGCGACCGAGGAGGCGGCACTCGTCGAAGTCCTGCGCTCGGGCCGCTGGGGCAGCACCCACGGCGATCAGGTGGCCCAGTTCGAGGCCGAGTTCGCCGCAGCGCAGCAGGCTGAGTACGGCACGTGTCTCGCGAACGGAACGCTCGCCCTGGTCGCGGCATACCAAGCCGCCGGAGTACGTGCGGGTGACGAGGTGGTCGTGCCGCCGTACACCTTCATCGCGACCGTTTCGGCGGCGTTGTTCCTGCAGGCGATCCCGGTCTTCGCCGACGTCGACCCGGAGACCCATCTCCTCGACCCGGCCGCCGTCGAAAAGGTGATCACGCCCCGTACGCGGGCAGTGGTCGCCGTACACATCGGCGGTCGCCCGTGTGACCTGGACGCGCTGACCGAGGTGTGTACGCGGAATGGTGTCGCACTGGTCGAAGACGCCGCTCAAGCGCATGGCGCCTCGTGGCGCGGGCGCCGGGTCGGGGCGATCGGGGACCTCGGTACGTTCAGCTTCCAGAGCAGCAAGAACCTGAGCGCCGGCGAGGGCGGCATCATCCTCACCAACAGCGCCGAGCTGAACGATGCGGTATACCCGCTGGTGAACGTTGGCCGTACCCGCGATGGTGCCTGGTACCAGCATGATCATCTCGGCTACAACCTGCGGCTGACCGAGTTCCAGGGCGCGATCCTGCGCGCGCAGCTCAAGCGGCTGCCCGAGCAGGCGAAGCGGCGGGCGGAGAACGCCGACCGGCTCACCGCGGGCCTGGGCGAGTTCCCCGACGCGATCGCGCTCGCGCCGGAGGACCCGGCCGTCACCGAGCACGCGCGCCATCTCTATCTGTTCCGGTTGCGCGGCGCGACCGCGGCTGAGCGCGACTGGTTCGTGTCCGCGCTGCAAGCCGAGGGCGTCCCGTGCTCGCCCGGCTACCCGGGCCTGCACACGAACGAGGCCGTCCGCAGCCGGATGACCGAGCTGCTCCGCGCCGCCGACCGCCCGGAGGCGGCGTTCGACTGCCCGGTCACGGACCAGCTGGCCGCGAACACGGTTTGGCTGCCGCAAAACCTGCTACTCGGCGAAGAGTCCGACACCGCGGACATCCTGGCCGCGATCGCAAAAGTCCTCCGCAACCGTTGACCGGTGGACGTCCGTTCAGGGGGCACGTCGCACCGTGCCCCCGTGGACCTGGGTTCAGGGGGTACGGCGCGCCGCGAGCAGGCGGCGCATCGTACCCCCGAGGACGGCGGCGCGATCGGTTTCGGACAGCACCGCGAAGAGCACCCGGCCGAGCGACATGCGTACGTCGATGAACGGCACATCCGACCCGAACACCACCTGCCCACTCCCCAGTACGCCGACCATCCTCGTGATCTCATCGCCATGCATGAACGAGCCGCACAACTCCAGCACCACATTCGGCGTACGCTGCGCAACCGCGATCGCGTCGTCGAATCCATCTCGGGTCAGCCCGGTGTGACCAGCGAGAAACGTGACGTCGGGATGCTGCTCCGCGACCTCGCCGAGCATCGCCGGATCGTCGCAGTGATGATGCGTGGTGGTGTGCGTGAGCACGGGGCAGCCGGTCGCGGCGGCGTACTCCCAGACCGGGCGATAGCGCGGCCCGGTGATGCGGTAGTCGTGCAGGCTCGGGTGCAGTTTGATGCCGACGAATCGCGGATCATCGGCCCAGTGCTCGAGCTCGGCGACCGGGTCCTGCCAGGGGTTGACCACGAGGTATCCCGCGAGACGACCGGGATGGCGGCTGACGGCTGCCGCGGTCATCTCGTTGCCGGCGCGGGCTTCGCACTGGATCGCCAGATGGCTGGAGAGGACAGTGAGCTGTACGCCGCATCGATCCATCACGCGAACCATCGCGTCCGCGTCGTTGTCCGGGATGAAGAACAGGCTGTACGGGCCGAGGTGCGCGTGCGCGTCGACAATCTCGCGCGCATCCGGCGTACGCCGAGCCAGCACCGCATCCGCCAACGCACCCCTCGAGGCACTGCTCGCTGCGTCTTCCCATCCACCGCGCCGTGCGCCATCCGATGCACTCCGCGCGCCGCCCGATGCACTCCGCGTACCGCCCGATGCGGGGGTCATGAGCGGGCTCCGCTGGACGTCGGGATGAGCGAGGTGAAGGTGCCGGCGGCGATGGTGGTGACTGCTGGGTCGGCGAGTTCGGACCACAACAGCCGGGTCACCGCCTCGGCCGGGTCACGGGCAGGCATCCCAGTACCGAAAACCAGACGCTCCGGTGCAAATTCCTGCACCAGCCATTCCAATCCAAGGTGCGACGCGAAATGAGCCGTACCGAGGTACACGTTGGGACACCGATCCAGTACGCCGGCCGCGCGCCGCAGCACGCGATACCCGAGCTCACCGACCACGATCGACAGCGTCGGATGCGCATCGGCCAGCGTCTCGATCTGCCCCCAGGACGTCTGCCACAAATCGACCAGCACCGGCAAACCGGCCGCCGCGACCGCGCTGAACAACCGCGTGCAGTCGGGGCCTGCCAGGTCATACCCGTGGTCCTCGGGATACGCGCGGACCGCGACCACCCCAGCGGCCAGCGCTTCCGCGACAAACTCGTCCGGAGCGGGCATCTCGCCGGTACGGTCCGGGAGCACGACCCAGGACGGCAGCAACCGCTCGACACCCGCGATCTCAGTCATCAGCCGCGCGTTGCCGGCCCGCGGATCGTGCCAGCGCGCGGTCGTGTGCGAGACCACCGCGGTACGGATGCCGACCCGATCCATCCGGACCAGCAGTTCGTCGACCGTTCCGCTGCCGACATCGACCCGGGGATTGCGCCCGAGCGTCGCGTCGGCATCGAGCAAGATCGGATGCCCCTCGTCGGTACCCATGCGCGCGATCGTGCCGCGCCGCCAAAACCCCGTCAAGCACCCCCGTTTCGGCACGACCCCGACGCCGAAACCCAGAAGGGAACCCCATGAAGCCGCGCAACACCAGCCCATACGACCTGTTCCTGACCCAAGCCCAGAACCACCACCCCAAACTGTCCTTTCCCGGAGGAACTTCCGGAGGAGGTGCGGCGGCGGCCGACGGTCAATCTGCCCGCGGGACTGCGGGTGACTTTGCGGATTGGCGGGAGCAGACCACGGCGGCTGTGCTTGCGACTTTGGGCCAGCTGCCGGCGCCGGTCGATCCGAACCCACAGCTGATCGCCGAGCTGGATCATGGCCGAGTGGTCGAGCAACGCTGGCTGATCGACGTCGAAGCTGGCCTTTCGGCCTACGCGACTGTCCTCCGTCCGGCTGATCTCGCCCCCGGCGAACGCCGCCCAGGCATCCTCTGCTGGCACGGCCACGACGGCCAGGGCAAAGACACCATCATGCGCCCCGACCCCACGACCGAGCCGACCGCCGGCGCGACGGGTGCGGGATCGATGACTGCCGCCGCCGGGGCGACCTCCGGGGTGACAGCCGCCGGGGCGGGATCTGGGGTGACAGCCGCCGGGACGGGATCTGGGGTGACAGCCGCCGGGGCGGGATCTGGGGTGACAGCCGCCGGGGCGAGATCTGGGGTGACGGATGCGGGGTATGGGTGGCGGATGGCTGAGGGTGGGTTCGTGACGTTCGCGATCGACTGGATGGGACGTGGTGATCTGGATGACGATCGCAAGCCGAACCACCGGTCGGTCGCGGACGGTCGCGACTGGTGCAATCTGTACTACCTGCACGCCACCATGCTCGGCCGTACCCCGCTCGGCATGAACCTCGCGCATGGCCGCGTACTGACGGACTTCGTCGCCAACCTCCCGTTCGTCGACGCCGACCGGCTCGGGGTGATGGGCGCGTCCGGCGGTGGCACGCTGGCGTTGTGGAGCGCGCTCGCCGACGTACGGCTGCGGGCGATCGAGATCATCTGTTACAGCGACCTGTTCGCGGTCTTCGGGTACCGGGACATCAACTACTGCGGGTTGCAGATCGCACCGGGGTTGTACGACCTGGTCGACGTACCGGACCTGCAGGGTCTCCTCGCACCGCGCCCACTGCTGGTCGACATCGGCCTGTACGACGAGTGCTTCCGGGCGGAGTCGGCGCTCGCCTGCCACCACCGAGTCCGCGAAATCTACACAGCAGCCGGCGCGGAAGATCACCTCCTACTGGACCTGAACCCCACCGCCCACGGCTGGCAACTCGGGCAATCCCACGAGTTCTTCACCAACCACCTCCAGCCCCAATCCCCGGCTCGGCCCCAGGCTCAGGAGCGCGTGCGATGAAGACATGGCGGGTGGCGGTGCCGCGGACGCGGGATCCGTTCGTCAACACCCCGTTGCTGTCGATCGGGCCTGGCGCGGACGGGGTCGAGCTGTTCTGGATCTCGTCATGGAATTCCAACGTCGGCTGCACCGCATTGCTGGTCCGCGCCGACGGGGAAGCGGTGGTATACCATTTCCCGCTCCCGCACGCCGGCTTCTACAGCGCGGTTGCTGATGGCAACGATGGGATCTGGCTGTGCGGCGATCTGAGCCGGATCGTGCATCTGCGGTTGAGCGACGGACACTGGGATTCGTATGACACCGGCGCCGCTGAAGGTTTGGTATTCCAGGGCATGGCGCGGTACGGCGATCAGTTGATGGTCGCCGCATTCACCGGTACGCGTACCGATGCAGTCTGTTTCGACACCGCGACACGGCGTACGGCCAAGCTCTACGAGGACATCACTCCGCAGCACTACCTCCGAAGCAGCTTCCCCGGACCCGACGGCACCGTGACAATCGCGATCGAAACCCCCGCGACGGAGCTGCTGACGTGGAACCCGGCGGACGGCACGCTCACCCCCGGACCGCCCGCCCCCGACAGCATCGACCGGCAATGGCGCCTCCTACAGAACGCAGGCTGGGCGGCTCGCATTGAAGAAGTTCCCTCAGAGGTTGAGGACGTGCGGTGGTTTGGGATGGCAGGGGAAATGGTTTGGGGTGCTCGGTGCAGGGATTCGGCCGAGGTGGTGCTGTTTGATCGACAGGCTCGGACTGCGCGGGTGGTGTGCAGTGTGCCGGACAGTGATCACTTCAATCTCGCACTGACGACGGACCTCAAGGTGTTGGCGGTTACGCGATACGGGCGGTTGCTGCGATACGACGCGAACACCGGCGCAGTTGAGTTGGACGTCGAGCTGCCGGCCGAGTCGACAGGTCGCGTTGACTGTGTCGTTCGGCTGGATCGGCGCACAGTGCTTGGTACACCATTTATCAGTCAGCGGTTCTGGACTGTGGATCTCGAGTCCGGAGACGGGCGGGATCAAGGGCGAGCCGCGCCGGGTGGCGGGCAGATCAGTCGGAGCTGGCTGGTTGACGGTCGCGCGTACTTGGCCGCGTACGCGGGTGGTGAACTCACCTGCTTCGATCCCGCGCTGCCGATTGGATACCCGAAGAACCCGCGGGTGGTCGCGGCGCCGCCCCGCGCGATGCGACCGGTGGCTGGTGCGGTCGATGGGCGGGTGCTGGTGTACTCGTGTACGCAGAAGTACGGCGTACTTGGTTGCATACTCACGCGGTACGACCTCGCTACGGGCGCGGTGTCGTACGCCGATGATCCTCTGCCGGAGCAGGCTGTTCAGAGTATGTTGTGGCCGACGGGGAGCGACCGCATCCTGGTCGGCACGGCGCGGCATGCGGATATGACCTCAACGGTGCCAGCGGCAACAACCTGCTACCTGGGCTGGCTGGATCCGGGCGACCTCACCCTGCAGGACCTCATCCCGATGCCACCTGGCACCGACCGCGTCGACATCCTGGGTCTCCTCGACGACACCACCGCACTGTGCGTGCTTCCTGGCCCCCGCTGGTTCAAGCTGCCGCTGCTGACCAGCAGCACCTCGGAGCGGCGGTCTCGTGCCGGGACAGGATCGCTGGAGTTCATGGAGCTGCCGGTAAAGCTTGATCCTTGGGCGTTGCATTCGGCCGACGTGCCTGGGCGGTTTGTCGCGCTGGTCGGTGATCAGATCGAGCTGTGGGAGCTGTACGGTACGTCGTCAGCTGCTCGCCGGCTGAAGGTGCTTCACCGCGAGCCTGGGGCGTACCGGATTGTTGTCCAGGGCACCGATGTCTATGTGCTGACGTCGACGGAGTTGGTGGTTCTGGATGCGATCTTGAGCCAGTAACTCTTCGGTGGGCGGCCGACCGATCCCGCGCGGGTGGTGGTCACCTCGGCCACACCCGCGTGAACCAGCCGCTCCAACAGTCGGCGAGCCGACCGCTCCTCAATCCCCAGCACCCGAGCGACGTCGGCCGCGGTAACACAGTTGTCAGCCAATCCACCGACAACACCCCGCTCACCGACGACCCCGCCAAAGGCGATGTCGTCGGCGGTGACGTGCTCCGTGGCGGCACGCTCGGTGGTGACGCGCTCGGTGGTGACGTGGTCGGTCGCGGCATGATCGGTCGCGGCACGGTCGGTGGCGACGTGGTCGGT
>NZ_BAAAPH010000004.1:335509-336292 GCF_039531045.1 Kribbella hippodromi
GGTGGCGACGTGGTCGGTCGCGGCATGATCGGTCGCGGCACGGTCGGTGGCGACGTGGTCGGTGGCGACGTGGTCGGTCGCGGCATGATCGGTCGCGGCACGGTCGGTGGCGACGTGGTCGGTGGCGACGTGGTCGGTCGCGGCATGATCGGTGGCGGCACGGTCGGTGGTGACGGGGTCGGTCGCGGCACGGTTGGTGGTGACGGGGTCGGTGGTGGTGCGGTTGGCAGTGCCTGCGGCGGCGAGGATCTTTCGTAGCTTTAGTTGGTCGATGCCGGAGCGGCGTTCGGCTACTGCGACGGGGACGATTCCGGCGGGGCCGGGGCGGGTGGGCGCGCGGTCGGCGAGCAACAGATCCGCGCCGGCGCCGAAGGACACGACGGCGGCGAACGGACCAGTGCGGGCGGCCCGGTGGAGGGCGTGCCGGGCGAGTGCCTCCGCGGCAGCAACCGTACGCGCGACGCCGAGGCCGATGTGTACGTGTCCGGCGTCGTGCCCGAGGCGATCCAGCATGACCAGTCGCCGGAATGACTCGGTCTCCTCGACCAGGACCGCGCGGGTCGTCATGAAGAGGGAGAGCGTCGGTGAAAGCGGGACGGTCAATCCGGCGAGGCGGCGCACCTCAGCAGCAAGCGGCAGGCTCCCGGCACTCAGCCCCCGGGCACTCACGTCCCCGGCGCTCAGCCCCCGCGCACTCAGGTCCCGAGCACTCAGCCCCCGGGCACCCAGGTCTCGTGCGCTCACTCCCTGGGCGCTCAGGTCTCGGGCGCTCAGGTCTCGTGC